>JAJYDQ010000052.1 GCA_021777225.1 Deltaproteobacteria bacterium | reverse complement strand
ACTGGGAACCAGTGTCAAGATACACTGGGACAGGGTCCCACCTGAGACTAAAGCGTTTGACGCTGAGAATTTAATGATAATAAGCTCCGGTCTTCTCAACGGTACTCCGGCCTATAGCGCTAACCGCACCCTTGTTACTTTTGTTTCGCCCCAGTCGGATTTTCTGGCGTACCCGATGATGGGGGGATTCTTTGGCGCTGAATTGAAGTATGCCGGTTATGACAAGGTGATCTTTCGAAACAAGTCTCCCAAATTGGTATATATTTGGATACACAATGACAAGGTGGAAATCCGTGACGCTTCACACTTAAAGGGTAAGGGGGCTCTAGAAACTCAAGACCTTATAAGAGAGGAGCTGAAAGAACCGAGAGCCCAGGTGGCCGCTATTGGACTGGCAGGCGAAAATCGGGTCTTCACGGCTTCCATCGAACAAGCTAGGTCTAGCGCCAGCAGGCTCGGTGGAGGCGCCGTAATGGGAGACAAAAATATCAAGGCAGTCGCTGTTCGTGGAACAAAGGACCTCAATCTTGCCCGAGGGGCTGAATTCATGGAACATATGGCGGAAGTGACGGAATATATAAATTTCCGCAACAAAAATCCCATTCCGGATGTAATGACTATTTTGTCGGGGATTGGGTCTCCGCAGGAAATGAAACACACTGATGAGAAATGGCACACTGAAAACTTCATGTGGGGTAATGCCCGTACCCGGAGAAGAGACTTCTGGAGTAAGGAGAATGAAGAAAACTGGACTACGACTCAATTGGCGTCTATCAAACGTTTGATAAGCTGCTTTAACTGTCCACAGCAGTGCGGGGCGCTAGTTTCACCGGAGGGCGTTTCGAGATACATGATGAAATGCTTCGGAAAACTCACGTATTCTATGGGGGCTTATGTAGACGATCTTGGCTTTAATTTCAGGATCCTCCAACGCGCCACAGAGTACGGAGTGGACTCATTCTCAACTCCACAAATTCTGGCTTTCGCTGTTGAACTCTATGAAGCTGGCATTCTGACCGACAAAGACTTTAAAGGATGTCCTTCCGATAAGGAAGGGAGGTTCTTCTGGTTGTTGGACAGAGTAGCCCGGCGGGAAGGAATCGGCGATATTCTGGCTGACGGCGTTTATTACGCCGCCAGAAAGATCGGCAATGGCGCAGAGCAGTTTGATCATAATACTATCAAAAAACATGAGCAACTTCCCCTAAAGCTGGGAATGCTGGATCCTATCTATTTTCTTATGTATTCTACCAACGAGAAAATAAGTATCACCCAAATTGAAGGGAATTTCCCTCAGGCGGCTTTTCCCACGAGAGAGCAGAGAGAATCGTTTGTGAAAGATTGGCCTCAGGTTCCCGACGAACGATTCAAACAATACGTTTTGGAATGGGAACCAAGAGGGGATAAAGCGATACCGTATTTCCCAACTCCGGAAATGTGCAGTGAAATTGTCGATTGGATGGAGATGCTGCACAACGTTGATGACGCTCTGGGTTTATGCGCCGGCATGGCGTCATTTTGCCTGAAACCTCCATATCACATACACAATTACCCTAAACTTATCTCAGCCGCGACCGGAATGGACATAGATGAAGCCGGACTGAAGAAGATTGTCAATAGAAGCCGGAATCTTCACCGTGCTTTCAATAACGCCAGAGGAATGAGGAAGGCTGATGAGAAACCACCTGAAGACCACTGGAAAAGAAGATTCCCCGAGCTTGAAGAACAACTTTTAACTACGTATTACAAATTTAAAGGCTGGAATGAGAACGGAATCCCGACAAAAGAAAGATTGATTGAACTGGATCTCGGTTACGTAGCCGAAGACTTGGAAAAGAGGGGGATCTTAAAAGTTGGCCAAAATTAGGAAGAAGATCAAGACTATCAAAGTTGACGCTGATAAATGCAATGGCTGCCGGGCATGTGAGATCATATGCTCGGCCTACCATTCCACACCTAAATACAGCAGTGTAAATCCTGCAAGGGCTCGCATTCATGTGATCAGTCATCGGCTGAAAAACATCTGGCTTCCGGTATTCGCAGGCGAGTACGCTCCAGCCGAATGTTTGGGCAGAGACAAATACGTGATTGATGGAAAGGAATACGAAGAGTGTTCCTTTTGCAGGGCCTCCTGCCCTTCCAGGGACTTTTTCAAGGAACCCGATTCCGGTCTTCCTCTGAAGTGCGACATGTGTGAAAGCGATCCGCCGCTGTCAACACCGATGTGTGTTCAGAAATGCCTCAACGATGTCCTGATTTACGAAGAAAGAGAAGAGGAAGTAGAAGAAGAAGTGAAATTGGACGACGTTGAGATAGGACTGGAATCCATGATTGACAAATATGGTTTTCAAGCCGTTATGGATACCGTTTCCCGGATGTCGGCCTCAAAGAAGGGCTGAAACATTGGGCCAAAAGACGAGGAAAGAAAACAGTGGAAACTGTAACCCCTTATAAAGAGATTATCGACGTCATCAAATCGAGTGGCGGAGATGCATTCAAGAGATGCTTCCAGTGCGGATTATGCGATACTGTTTGTCCGTGGAACAGGGTCACGACTTTCAGCATGCGCAAACTGGTCCGTGAAGCCACCTTCGGTTTGACCGAAATCGAAAGTGAAGACATATGGCGATGCACCACCTGTGGAAGATGTCCCCAGCAGTGTCCCAGGGATGTCAGACAGATAGAATCAGGAATAGCCTTGCGCAGGATTGCCAACGAATATGGTGTTTTTCCGGCTCCTGTCAAGACTGTCCGTACCATAAACGCAGGTCTGGTCGGTCAGGGAAATCCGTTCGGTGAAGATAGAGAAAAGAGGGCGGCTTGGGCCGAAGGTCTTTCTGTAAAACCCTTCACAGAAGGGACGGAAATTCTATATTTTCCCGGCTGCTATCTCTGCTATGATCCGAGACTGAAAAAGGTGGCCAAAGCTACAGCCAGTATTCTCAACCTTGCGGGGGTCGACTTTGGCATACTTGGATCCAAGGAAAATTGCTGTGGAGAAAGCATTCGCAAGACGGGCGATGAGGAATTGTTCAAGCGTCTGGCTAAAGAGAACATCAAAAGTTTTATCGATCATGGGGTAAAGAAGATTCTGGTTTCTTCCCCTCACTGTTACCATACATTCAAGAACGAATATCCGGACTTCATGGTGAACTTTGAGATAGTTCATATTTCCCAGTACCTGTTCGAGTTGGTGAACGAGGGAAGGCTTCAATTCAAAAAGGATTACCGGAAGAAAGTAACCTATCACGACCCCTGCTATCTGGGTCGACATAACGGCGTTTATGATCAGCCCAGAGACGTCTTAAAGAAGATACCGGGTCTAGAGTTCAGCGAAATGGTTGAGTCCCACTCGGATAGTCTCTGCTGCGGTGGTGGTGGTGGTAGGGTATGGATGGAAACGATAAAGGGTGAGAGATTCAGTGATATCAGGATAGAACAGGCTATTGGGCTTGGCGCTGAGGTGCTGGCTACTTCCTGCCCTTATTGCATCACTATGCTTGAGGACAGCAGGGTGACCACAGGCGCCAGTGAAAAGATCGAGGTGAAGGACATCACTGAGATCGTCCAGGAAGTGATTTAGAGGTCCCCAATACCGTGTGCAGCTTTTATTAGAGTTAGAAATTGGTACTCGGGAGCGGCAATAACAATGGCGACAAATCCAGATTTGATTTCCCCCTGTGGTCTTTATTGCGGGGTATGCGCAGTTTATATTGCGCATCGCGACAATAATATCAAACTAAAAGAACGACTGGTGGGTCTTTATAAGGGTAGTACCCCCGGCAAGGGCACGCTCCCTAACAGCCAAACCCTGTCTGTAGAAGACATTCGGTGCCGTGGCTGCCTATCGGATGAACGTTTCATGCATTGTAGCCAGTGTGAAATCAGGAACTGCGCAAAAGAAAGAGGTTACACAGGGTGTCATCAATGTGACCAATTCCCCTGTCATTACATTGATAATTTCTCGATGGCTGTCGGAAAGAAGGTCATTCTTAGGGCAGTCCCATATCGACGACAGTTTGGTACTGAAAAATGGATTCGGGATGAAGAAGCCAAGTATATGTGTCCACAATGCGGAAATAAAGTTTTTCGCGGCGCAATGAAATGTAATCAATGCAAAACGCAATTAGATCTGGATTAAACAAATTGACCTATGTACGCATAACGATAGCATAGTTTAGATTGTCCCAGGCTTCCGGCTTTGGGCAACTGCATATGCGGGCTGATAAGGATATATAAAGTGGAAAAAGAACAAATTGGAGAACATGTGTCTAAGAGTTTCCAAGACAGAAATTTTGGAGACGTAATGGTTGTTGGTGGAGGAATCAGTGGCATTCAAGCCTCTCTTGATCTTGCCACGGCTGGGTTTAAGGTGTACCTGGTTGAAAAGGCGCCGAGCATAGGAGGCCACATGGCGCAGTTGGACAAGACGTTTCCAACCAACGACTGCAGCATGTGAATACTCGCTCCAAAGCTGGTCGAGGTCGGCCGGCATCCAAATATTGAGGTCCTCACCTATACTGAAGTCAACAGTGTAGAAGGGGAAGCAGGAAACTTCAAGGTAAGCTTGACTAAAAAGCCAAGATACATTCTTGAAGATAAGTGTACTGGTTGTACTACTTGTGTGGAATATTGCCCAGCGAAATATCCTGACCAATATAATCAGGAAATATCGATGAATAAAGCGGTACATGTATATTTCGCCCAGGCCATTCCACTCATTACATACATTGATGAAAGCTGTCTGTATCTCAAAGAGAAGAAATGTCGTATTTGCGAAAGAGTTTGCAAGAATAACGCAATAGATTTGAACCAGACATTGGAGAAAAAGGAAATACGAGTAGGAGCGATCATTCTGTCTGCAGGTCTTGAGCCTTTTGATCCGAAGGTGAAGAAGGAGTATCATTACGGGGAGTTTGACAACATCGTAACCAGCATGGACTATGAGCGGCTGTTATGCTCCACGGGGCCTTACCAAGGAGAGATACTGCGTGCTTCCGACAAGAAGCCTCCCCACAAGATAGCCTGGATTCAATGTGTCGGTTCGAGACGAGTTACCCCGGGTGAAAACAGCTATTGTTCAGCCGTCTGCTGCACCTATACCCAGAAACAGGTCATTGTGACAAAAGATCACGACGCAACGGCGGACTGTACGATATTCCACAATGATGTCAGGGCCTATGGAAAGGATTTTGAGCGCTTTTACGAAAGGACGGAAAAACTTCCCGATGTTAGATTCATCAGGAGCTACACATCAATAGTTAAAGAGGACCCCGAAACTAAAAATATCACGGTACGATATTCCACATACGAGGACGGCGTAAAGGAAGAGGAATTCGACATGGTGGTATTGTCTGTTGGATTGAATCCTCCTGCTGACGTGAAGTCCATTGCAAACAAATTCGGTATAGAACTCAATCCCCACAATTTTTGTAAAATCGACTCTGTTAATCCTATGTCCACGAACAGACCCGGCATTTTTGTAAGCGGAGGCTTTCAGGGCCCCCTCGACATCCCAGAGTCGGTTTTCAGCGCCAGTGGAGCGGGGTCTCAAATTGGTGAACTTTTAAACTACAGGCGAGGAAATCTTTCCAAAGAAAGGATATACCCGCCTGAACGGGATGTCTCCGAAGAGGAGCCAAGGATAGGGGTCTTTGTCTGTCATTGTGGAGCCAATATCGGCAGAATAGTCAATGTTCCCGAAACAGTCGAGTACTGCAAAACACTACCGAATGTTGTCCACGCCCAGGAACAGCTATTTTCGTGCGCTACGAACTCCGCCAAAGAAATAACCGACATGACGAAAGAAAAGGGTCTCAATCGAGTAATTGTTGCCGCCTGCAGTCCCAGGACCCTTGAACCACTGTTCCGTGACACCGTTCGTGAGGCGGGTATCAATCAATATTACATGGAAATGGCTAATATCAGGGAGCACAATTCCTGGGTCCACTCAAAAGAAACAGAGGAGGCCACACAGAAGGCAAAGGATATAATCCGCATGTCGGCCGCACGAGCTTGCCGGTTGGAACCGTTACAGGAATTTGACCTTCCAGTCGACAAGGCAGCGCTTGTGGTCGGTGGAGGTATAGCCGGAATGAATTGCGCTCTCTCCATTGCCAACCAGGGACATGAAGTGCATTTGGTGGAAAAAAATACTAATTTAGGGGGAATAGCACGAAGGATTCATTCCACCCTGGATGGACTGGATGTTCAGGATTACCTAAGCGACCTCATAGCAAAGGTTTATCAACACCAGTCAATACATGTCTATCATGATGCGACAATAACAGATGCCACAGGTTATGTTGGGAATTTCGTAACGTCGGTGAAGTCTGAAAGAGGGTTCACACAGATAAAACACGGCGCAGCGGTCCTTGCTATAGGTGCTGATCTGTATACGCCCACCGAATACCTTTATGGACAGGATGACAGGGTAACAACCCACCTTGAGTTGGAGGAACGGATCACCCGGGGAGACGAAAAGATAATCAATGCGCAAAGTCTAGTCATGATCCAATGCGTAGGCTGCAGAAATGAAGACAGAAATTACTGCAGCCGGTTATGTTGTAGTCAGGCTGTAAAGAACGCATTGAGGCTCAAGGATATAAATCCAGAGATGGACATTTACATCCTCTTTAGGGATATGAGGACATATGGGTTCAATGAGGATTATTACCGGGCGGCTTCAAACAAGGATATAAAGTTCATCCGGTATGAGCCGCAGGATAAACCTGAGATAGAGGCCGGTGAATCCGACGACGGTCGACCCGTGTTAAAGGTAACAGTGACGGATTTTGTTTTGGGGAAGAAACTTGAATTGGACGCGGATGTCATCTCATTGGCAGCCGCTGTAATTCCCTCGGAGGCGACCAGGGAAGTCGCCGGGTTATTCAAGGTAACTTTGAGCCCTGATGGCTTCTTCAAAGAAGCCCATGTAAAGTTAAGGCCCGTTGAGTTTAGTACAGACGGCGTTTATCTGTGCGGACTAGCTCATTATCCCAAATTTATACAGGAAACTATCAACCAGGCTTATGGGGCGGCAGGACGGGCCCTAACACTTCTCTCAAGAGATTCTGTTGTAGCTTCCGGTTCTGTGGCCCAGCTTGATGAAAGTAAGTGTATAGGATGCGGGGCATGCGTCTCCGCCTGTGCGTATGGTGTCCTGGAGCTTCGAGATACCAAGAAAACAAAGAAAGCGACGGTCAATCCTGTCCTTTGTAAGGGAGATGGCCTTTGTACCACCAAATGTCCAACAGGGGCCATACAACTGAAGCACTTTACTGATGAAGAACTATTGAGCCAAATTGACGCGGCGTTTCCAGAAGAAGAGGCCATAGAACAGTTGGACGCTGCGGTTGGCTATTTGTAAAAACATATTGTAACAAATCGGGATTATCAATTAGGAGGTTGAAAGTATGAGCGCAGGACTTAAATTCAAACCAAGGATCTTAGGGTTTGTGTGCCATTGGTGAGCTTACGGCGCAGCCGATTTAGCTGGAGTTTCCAGACTACAATATACAACAGAAATGAGGCTAATTCGCGTCATGTGTTCCGGTCGGGTCGACCTGAGCTTTGTACTCAGGGCCTTCTCAAAAGGAATAGATGGAGTGTTTATTGGCGGCTGTCATTTGAACGAATGCAATTATGTCACTCATGGCAACTACCATGCGCTCAATATGGTGCTATTGGCCAAAAGAATAATGGAGCACATGGGGCTGAACCCTGATAGATTGAGGATCGAATTTATGTCCGGGGCTGAAGCCAGCCTTTTTGTCGAAGCCGTTAATGGTTTTGTCAACCAGGTTAAGAAGTTAGGGCCACTGGGAGTGAGTGAAGGAATTAACGCAAATGAAGTAAAATCCAAACTGGCGCAAACTACAAATTTAGTCCCATACATTAAGTTGGTGAACCGGGACAAGCTGGCGTCACGTCTCAAAACCCCTGAAGAATACGATGGACTCTTTACGCATGACGAGATAGAAAAATTGTTTCGTGAAGTGGTCTCATACTATATTGATCCGACCAAATGCCAGGCCTGTTCGACTTGCCTTAAGAACTGCCCGGCAGACGCGATAGTAGGCGGGAAGAACCAGATCCACGTAATTGATCAGGAGAAATGTATAAAATGTGGGACCTGTTTAAATGTTTGCCCTCCTCGTTTTGGCGCTGTGACAAAGATCTCCGGCGAGCCTGTCCCACCTCCTATTCCGAAGGAAGCTAGAACTATAGCAAGAAAGAGTAAAACCTGACGTTGAATGTACTTCCGGTTTGTATCTTTACTTACAATTCAAATGAGAGATATCAAGGAGGCGCAAAAATTGAATTGGCCTTATGCGTCTCCCCAGCCTCAAACGTCCATTCGCTCGCTATAAGATAAACCTACCTCATATTGTGACGCTTTTCCAAGTTCGTTCAGCAACGACAACACGTCTACACTTCCTTTCCATGCTTACCTTGATTCATGAGAATAGGCAAAGCTGGGGATTCATGGCATCTGAATTGACTGACGTGATCTGAGTTGAAAATCCCAGGCGTTTTGTGCCGCCTCCAACGCAATACTAACAAGCCCCTAACACCAGCCTAACGACGAGTCTTTAAAGCTTCGCTTCATGGGAGAATGGCAAGATTTCAGGGATTGATTCATGCGCTGAGAACGTGATCCGAAATCTAGGCCATCTAAAAACTTTTGAGGTAGGAGGCCCTGGATATATGGAGGAGTTCAGCCTTAATTCAACTGTCCTTCGAGACATTTTTCATCACGCCAAACCCCTCGGGCATCACCAAGAAGCAAGCAAGCTCAATCTAGGTTTTGGATTTATCTACTATGGTGTTGTAAGGGCGTTGCGCCCCAAACACACATTAGTAATAGGTTCCGGATATGGATTCAGCGTTGTCTGTCTTGGGCTCGGCATTAGAGATAATGGTTTCGGCTCGCTGACTTTTGTCGACCCTTCCTATTCGCTACTTAAAGATGGCCCGCTCAAGACCGTTGGGGGTAGAGGAAATTGGAATGATTCGGAAAGCGTACAAAGCCATTTTCAAAGATTTAATGTTGATCAAATAGTCACGCACTACAGAATGTGTAGTGACGAATTCTTTCAGACCTATGGCAATCTCAGTTTGCCTGAAATTGACATTGCATTTATCGACGGAGCGCACGATTTCAAACATGTAAAACATGATTTCCTGGAAGTTCTTAAACAGTCTCGCCCGAACACGTACATTTTTCTTCATGATTCGAACATCTATATCAGAGAAATTGTACGGCACGCGGGCGTAAAGCGATGGCTAAAAATGATACAGAAAAATGACAAGGCTTTCCAAGTCATTGATTTTCCGTTTTCCTCAGGCGTGGCCCTTGTGCGAATTCTGGAGCCGGACGCATGGAAAGAATTACAACAGTGATAATCATATTCTGCCTGATTGCCGTATCATTCGCCATCACTTTTCTCTTTTGGCGATATGTGTGGTTTTTCCGGAACCCATCTCGAATAATTGCGCCCGGTGACAACATTGTAAGTCCTGCCGATGGAACAATCGTGTACGTCAAACGCCTGGTGTCCGAGGACGATGTAATTGTAATCAAACAAGGCCTTTCAGCTAAAATATCGGACATCATGAAAGAAGATGTCTGCATGCCAAAAGTGCTTATCGGCATATTTATGAGTCCATTAGACGTCCATTACAACCGTTCTCCAATAGAAGGCAGGGTTGATTTCGTGCGTCACTACCCTGCAAAGACCAAAAATCTCAATATGGGATCAATGCAGTTCAGGACTTTGTTCAAGATTAGGCCCTACCATTGTAACAGTAGGCACATAGTAGAAAACGAGCGCTCCGTAACCCGAATAATTGGTCTGTTTAAAGGTTGTCCAATTTCTTCTTACGTTGTCCAGATTGCCGGTGGTCACGTGAGCGGAATCGACACGTACGTGCCTGAAGGTGGGGGTGTGAGCAAGGGAGAAATCTTCGGAATGATTCGGATAGGTTCTCAGGTCGATCTTATTCTTCCAGACCTGCCCAACATGAAGATAAAGGTGAGTGAAGGTGACATCGTGAAAGCAGGCGAATCGGTACTGGTCGAATAAGTGAACTGGGTGAAACTAGCTTGATTGTTTGAAATAGGAAAAACAGCCATGAAAATTGATTTACATTGCCACTCAAAGTTTTCGAAACGTCCTTCAGAATGGATACTTCAGAAAGTCGGCTCTCCGGAAAGCTTCACTGAACCCCTTCACATCTATGAGATAACTAAGAAAAAGGGAATGTCATTAGTCACAATAACCGACCACAACACTATTGAGGGTTGCCAAGAGATATTGGGGCTAAAAGGTGTCTTTATAAGCGAGGAGGTAACCACATATTTTCCTGAGGATGGATGCAAACTTCATGTCCTAGTCTACAATATATCTGAAAAAGATCATCACAACATCCAAAAACTGCGTGAAAATGTTTATTCGCTTGTAACCTATCTAAACCAAAAACATATCTTCCATGCGTGGGCCCACCCCTTGTATTCCGTCAATTCGAAACTAACGATTGAAAACTTTGAAAAAGGTTTGCTTCTTTTTAAAAACCTTGAATTAAATGGGGCCCGGAGTGAAGAGCAAAATGAGTGCCTCCGATTTTTGGCTTCGAGTTTGAATCCAGAAATCGTTGATCGGCTGTCCAAAAAACACAACCTAACGCCAATCGAGCAGATGTCGTGGAAAAAGAACCTTGTCGGAGGATCAGACGATCACGGGTCGCTGACTCTAGCACGCTGTTACACTGAAGTCGCAGAGGCTTCAGATTTGTTGTCGTTTTTCAGAGGAATTGAATGCGGTGGAAGCATGGCCCTTGGAACAAAATCTACGCCGCTATCTCTGGCTCACACCATTTACAGCATTGCTTATCGGTTCTACGGGAAAAAGTTTGATCTGGAAAAATATGTTCATAGTGATGTGATTTTTTGTCTGCTTGATCGGTTTCTATACCCGGCCAGGAAACAGCAGCCGAGGCTTTTGGCCAGGCTGGGACACTTATGGAATCACCGACGTCGACCAAACTATGCCGACAACCAAATCAGAAACGTTGTGGATCTCTTGAAAAGTGAAGCGGACCAGCTTCTATGGGACAACCCCAAACTGTCCGGAATACTCAAGTATGGATGTAGGGATTCAGCAAACGTAGAAAAGGAGTGGTTCGATTTTGTAAACACACTATCCAATAAGGTACTATGCCATTTTGCGGACCATATAATGGATAGTCTCTCCGGGGCCCATGTATTAAACCTTTTCGATTCCCTCGGCGCCGCGGGCTCACTTTATTGTATGCTGGCCCCCTATTTTCTCGCATACTCGATATTCTCCAAAGATAGGCAGTTTAGTGAAAGAGTCCGCTCAAATTGGGTCAGGTCTTCCAGTGATCACGGTACATTGGAAACTAATGTTGGTCATTTCACCGACACTTTTTACGAAGTCAACGGGGTGGCCGCTACGCTCAAGAGACAAATTGAAGCCGCCAGGCTGGCGAACAAAAAATACACAGTGATCACGTGTGACGCTGAAGAAAATCAAAATGGGGAAGGCATCCACAATTTCAGACCTATAAAAGTCTATAGTCTCGCAGAATATCCCGAACAGAAGTTATTCTATCCGCCTTTTCTTGAAATGCTCAATTACTGTTATAATAAAAAATTAACACATATTCACTCCGCCACACCCGGCCCGGTTGGATTGGCCGCGTTGGCAATATCTCGTATTCTGAACCTGCCACTAATAGGGACGTATCATACCGCGCTCCCACAGTATACCCAGTATCTTACCAATGACGCCTTAGTAGCTGATCTTATGTGGAAATACATTATCTGGTACTACGACCAGATGGATCTTGTGCTCGTTCCATCGAGAAGTTCCGCCGAAGAACTCATAGAAAAGGGATTGAATGGGACCAGGATCAGAATAATGCCTAGGGGAGTGGACCAGGAATTATTCCACCCGTCGAGAAGAAATGGGTGTCTTGACAAACATTGTATAAAAAAAGAAGAAATCAAATTGTTGTATGTAGGACGAGTGTCAAAAGAAAAGAACCTTGAAATTCTAGTTAGCGCATTTAAAAAGCTTATTGAATTGAAAAGAGAAGTCAGACTTTTCATCGTCGGTGATGGGCCTTATAAAGAGGAAATGGCTGAAGCGCTAAGGCATACGCCGACGGTTTTTACCGGTTACATAAAGGGTGAAGATTTGGCGGGAATATTCGCTTCTGCTGATCTGTTTGTATTCCCAAGCACGACGGACACTTTTGGAAATGTCGTTTTGGAATCGCAAGCTTCGGGTGTGCCCGTAATTGTTACTGATAGGGGAGGGCCTAGGGAGAACATCATTCCTGGCGAAACGGGCATAGTTGTTAAGGGAGACGACGAAATGTCGTTAGTTAGTGGTTTGCTCGAATTGCTAGAGGATAGGACTCGTTTAGAGGCAATGGGTAAGGCTGCAAGGCTATATGCTGAATCCCGATGTTTTGGATCCGCTTTTGAAGAGTCTTGGAAATTGTATCGGGAAGCGGACGCTAAACCGAATCGTTACTCCCCGGAAAGTTCGCAGTTTCCTGGAGGAAAATTTGCGGCCTCGGCCTACGCTGCTGTCCGTTGGCTTTAGTCGGGATCACATAATTTCGACGGGGCGGGAGTTTTCTTAGCTACAAGCGATCCGAGACCGTCGAATCTTCATTCAGAAAACTCCTGCCCTATATCACTTTCAATTAAGCAAAATGGTATTAGTCGGTGTCAGGCTCGACCTAGCCAATCGGCATCATTCTGGTATTCACTTCAAAGATTATTTGCCAGACTTAATAAAACACAACCCTTCGGTGGCTAGTGAATCCGCCATTCCATTTTGCTTTCTGGGGATCCATTTTAGCCTCCAACCAGGGTGTTCATTAAAGTATAGTCTTATACTCATTATGATTTGACGAAAACGGCTCTTTTCGCGAGTATTTATTTGACCGTTTATCTGGAAAACAACGGTGCGACTGTCACCGTGAATGTCAGCCCGATCAATTTTTAGTGAGATCAAGTGTTGGATTAGAGCCATTAGAGCTAGATATTCGGCTTTCAGTGCGTCCCCTCTACCGACATATTCAGCAACTTCGCAAACAGGAAATCCATCTGGGTCCCTAACAACGTAACCAATTCCACAATCGCTTAGAAAGCAAGATCCATCGAAATAGGCTTTGTAGCTCATGCGTTAACCCCTCCAATCTAGAGAATTCCGGCTTCTTTGAACGCTAGTGATTGGCTTGTCATTTGTGATTGTCCTAACCCAGAGGAGGGCGCGGATCAAGTTAGAAAATGGTTAGTTTTGACTATGCCCAGTGTGGTGATAGGTTAAAGACGATTACTCTATTGGAATTCTGGTAAGTTCTTGTTTCTTTTTGAGATCTTCCACACGAGATCCGGTTGAACTGCAAAAAATGGAACAGAATCCCTTTTGAAATTCCTCTAAGCCTTTTTGAAAATGAATAACGCTAGCGACCAGATCGGATGATTTAGGGGAAATCTTTTTTACAAGGAAAGTAATTCCGCCCACAGTCACCATTGCAATTCCCGCAGTCCTCAATAAAGCCCATAACAAATTCATTGTCTCCACCTCTTTGAAGTTTATTTGGCAAATTTGATGGAAAGCACGTTGTTTTCGAGTTTTGCCTGGGTCGGTTTCCGATTCAAAAGCGCTCTTGGCAGGAAGACATGGCGCTTGAAAGACCCTATGCGAATTACAAGATCTTCCTTTTCCTTGAAAAGGTCAATATAGTCCTTTTCCACGAAGGGAAGCTTCATGTTCAGAACATAAACATTGCTGTCTTCCACTATTTCGTAAAGCGTTTCCTGGTGTAGAATCTCAGAAGGATTTTCATCGCCGTATATGAGCCGTCCCATTTCAGACAATTTCTCAAGGCCTACAACTTCTTCTTTAAGAATATCTATGGTCCGGATCGGGATAGGATCAAATATTTCCTGAATCTGATTCAGGTTCTTCTTTTGAGCCATGAGCCAGTCTTTAAAATATCCATCTTCAATTGAGATTGGGAATAAGCGGTTAACGACAATAGCGTCGACGACTAATCCATATAGGCAAAAGTACATAAAAGCCCTCTGGGTCTCTCTAATGACCATTTTTTCCGCATTGGTAACCAGCCTGATGGAAGTGATCTTACGATCCAAGAGAATCTTGTCCACTCCTTCCAGTTTAAGAAACAAATCATGGATGGCTCCAAAATAGGAGTCTTCAGGGATCGGGGCATCCACCAATTTGTTCGCTATTGGTCGTACCACCCTAAACAGGTTGCGCTGCCACTTGAATATTTTATTAATGTACCACTCCAGGGTGGAGGGCATACCAATGAACCGGAGGGATTCACCCGTAGGCGGGCAGTCGACAATAATCACATCATAGGTTTTCTTTGTGAAATATTGATTGATATATAGTAGACTGATTACATCTTCCATCCCAGGGATTATCGCCAACTCCGCCGCCAATACTTCCGTCATGCCGCTTGAGCCCAATAAGGCTGCAAGATAACTGGAAACTTCTTTCCAGTGGTGATCAAGCTCCTCCTGAATATCCACCTCCTGCATCCAGAGGTGTTCACATATCTTGAGAGGTTTTCCCCGATTGTGATTGTGCAGGTCTGAGTCAAGTTGAAATGCGTCTGACAAACTGTGGGCTATATCAATTGAAATTACAATTGTGTCAAGTCCCTGAGCGGCGCACAATGACGCTGTGGCGGCAGACACAGTAGTTTTACCTACTCCGCCTTTTCCCGAGAAAATTATGATTCGCGGATCCTTAGTCTTCACGTTAGATTTTTGGCTCACAGGAGCGGTAGGACACATCGATTCTAATGAGGTTCCTGGCGCCTGTCAACTGAATCTTCCATGGATATAATCCTGAGTGTGTTTCTCCTTTGGGTCTTCAAAAAGCTGTTTGGTTAAGCCAAATTCTACCAAATAGCCAGTTCGTCCTCCCTGAGTTGTGTCAACATACAAAAATCCCGTCTTATCGGCCACCCGTTGAGCTTGCTGCAGATTGTGGGTAACAATGGCGATGGTGTAACTCTCTTTTAATTCGAGCATAAGCTCTTCGATCCTTCGAGTCGCAATAGGATCCAAGGCCGAACAGGGTTCGTCCATCAGGAGCACCTCCGGTTCAGTGGCGATGGCCCTTGCGATACATAGGCGTTGTTGTTGGCCACCAGAAAGAGAAAGAGCGCTGGTGTGTAATTTGTCTTTAACCTCATCCCAAAGGGCTGCGGCGCACAACGCTCGTTTAACCCTTTCCTCTCTATCACCCTTGTAGCCATTAAGTTTCAATCCAAAAGCAACGTTCCTGTAAATGCTCATAGCAAAGGGATTTGGCTGCTGGAACACCATGCCAATGTAACGTCGAACAGCTACCGGATCTATGCTTGGATGATAAATGTCGGCGCCCTGAAAATGAACGTGCCCTTCAAAGCGGAAGCCCCTAACAAGATCGTTCATGCGGTTTAGACAGCGCAGCACCGTGCTCTTCCCGCAGCCCGATGGCCCTATGAATGCGGTGATCCTGTTTCGTTCAATCGGTATCCTTGTGTCTCTAACGGCCTTAAACTTGCCGTAGTACAATTCGGTGATATTGCAATCTATCACCACTGATTTCCCGTTACCATTTGCGGGATTTGGGGCTGATGAAAGATTTTGCGCGTTTTGAACCATAATAATCTCCATTTAATCACTTACGTGAAAGGCTTTGCCCAATCAAGTTAACAGTTAACACCACAAGCACCAAAATGAGAGCGGCGGCCCAGGCCAGTTCGATCTGATTTTGAAACGGCATGGCGGAGAAGTTGTAGATCAATACAGCCAGAGAGGATGTCGGTTGCATAAGATCAAGGCGTCCTCCGGAGATCAGCCAGTAATTGCTGAATAGGGCGGTGAACAGTAGGGGCGCTGTTTCTCCTGCCGCCCTAGCCACTGCAAGCATTACTCCGGTGAGGATGCCGGGAAACGCAGTTGGCAATAAAACCATCCATACCGTCTGCATCTGCGTGGCGCCCATACCTAATGCGGCTTCTCTAATTTTTGCAGGAACCATGTGAATAGCTTCTTCCGCTGTCAGTATCACGGTGGGAAGCATTAATATAGATAACGCTATTCCCCCGGCTATGGCCGAAAATCCGCCGGTAACCAGGACAACTGAACCGTAGGCGAATACCCCTGCGAGAATGGATGGGAAGCCGGTCAGAATTTTGCCGCACATGCGAACGACGTTCGAGAGCCTGGAATATGGAGCGACTTCCGCAAGATATGTTGCGCTAAGGATGCCAAACGGGACACTAATTAATGCGGCTACCCCAACCATCACCAAAGTGCCGACAATGGCGTTGCCAAATCCGCCTCCATGCTCAAAAGCCGCTGGAGGCAACTGTGTAAACAGACCGAGGCTGAGCCTCTGGCCCCCTCTGACCACCAGCATCAAAACGACCGAAAATAAAGGGATAAGCGCAATTATTGTAACTAAGGTAGTGAGGGAACTCATTATGTAATTGAAAGCGGTTCTCGGCCTACGCAGAGATTTTTCCAGCTCACCAGAGTCAATAACAATATCGGAATCTATTTTATTCGAGGGAACGGGCACAGATGTGACGATATCAGTCATTACCGGGCCCCTTCGTTAGGCGTAGAGGCTTTTTGCAAGATGAACGCTCCAATCATATTGACGAATAACGTTATAGCGAGAAGAATTAGAGCGGCGAACATTAGTACGCCGACTTCTTTCGGGCCCGCTTCGGGAAAGTTATTGGCCAAAAGCGCGGCTAACGTGTTAGCAGGGGAAAACAATGACCAACTGATCACGTTTGCGTTACCGACAAGCATTGCTAATGCCATGGTTTCACCCAGCGCGCGGCCGAAGGCAAGTATTATGGACCCAAATATCCCCTTGGATGCTGTGGGAATAAGTATGGCCAAAATGGTTTCCCAACGTGTAGCCCCTAAACCGTAAGACGCTTCACGGAGTTTAGGCGGCACTGCAAGTAAGGCGTTGAGACTAATAGCCGAGACTGTTGGCAATATCATAATAGCAAGCACGATGGATGCGGGTAACATCCCCGGCCCACTAAGCGTCGTATTAAATATAGGTATCCAGCCCAAATTTGTGTTCAACCAATCGCACACGGGCCGTATCAGGGGTATGACGAAAAATATACCCCACAGTCCGTACACAACGCTTGGGATAGCCGCTAATAATTCAATGAGGTTCTTAAGTATTTGCTCAAACTTGTCCGGCAGTTTGCCCCAAAAAGAATGAAACTGGACACCGAAAAGTTTTTCGATAGAAAAGACAAACGAGGAAAGAAAATGCTCGCTGAGGAAAACTGCCACCGCGACCCCGAACAGGGAACCGATGACCAAAGCCAACAGCGAGCTATACATCGTGCCCCAAATTTCCGGCAACACACCATACTGATGGGTATTGGCATCCCAGGTAGTTCCGGTGATGAAGCCCAATCCATAATCTCTAATTGCCGGAGCCGCCTGGATCGCAATTATGCACACGATATACAACACCAGTAGGACGGTCAACCATGCGAAGAAATACGTAGCCCACCCAAAAACGCTGTTACAATGCTTCTCGATAAACGTAGGCGGTCTGGAGATTGACTTCCGTGGGCCGTCCTGTATGTCTCTAATGTTTGCGGGCACGATTTTCTGCACCTATATAGACCTTATTTTGCATGAATATTGTCAAGAGCGGTCCTAATCTTGCCCGCAACGTTTTGCGGCAATGGGACGTAGCCAAGTTCTTCACTGCTCTTCTGACCTTCCGTTAAACCATATTCTATTACACTCTTTAGGGCTTCCAATTTTTTAGCGTCCCTATACTGCTTGTAACAAAGCAGCCAGGTATATGTGACGATAGGATAAGACTTCTCACCCTGCGGATCAGGTAACCAGGCGATCAGGTTTTCAGGCAACTCAACGGCTGCGAGTGCCGCCTGAGCAGATTCGTTGGTAGGCTTGATGTACTTACCGGCCTTGTTTTCCAGCTCAACCATGGGTAATTTCTGACCTTTGGCGTAACCGTATTCGAGATAGCCAATGGCCCCTGGTGTGGTCATTATGCCGGCTGTTACACCTTCGTTACCTTTAGAGCGAGTTCCTGCGGGCCAATTTGGCATGGTGCCGAATCCCGGGTTCTTCGCCCATTCCGGGCTTATTGCCGACAAATGTTTGGAAAAAACGAAAGACGTCCCACTGGCGTCAGCTCGAACCACCACATGAACCGGACTGTCAGGTAGTTTTACTCCAGGATTTGTCTTCGCGATCAGAGGATCATTCCATTTTTTAACTTTACCAAGGAAAATACCTGCATAGGCTTCACGACTCAGCTTCAATTCCGGGACTCCCTTGAGGTTGTAGGACAGCACTATGCTGCCTGCCGTCATGGGCAGCAATTGCGCGCCTACGTCTACCTTTGAGATTTCCTCAGGTGTCATAGCCGCGTCACTCGCGCCGAAATCAACAGTCTTGTTAATGAAGTTTTTTATACCACTGCCGCTACCAACCGATTGGTAGTCTACCTGCACATTCTGATGAAGAGCGTGATAATCTTTAAACCATTTGTTGTAGAGTGGAGCCGGGAAACTGGCTCCAGCTCCCATTAATCTAACGAAATTTCCGTTAGCGTCAGATTTTTCTGATGCGAATGCCAATCCTACAGCGATTACCGTTGCAAACAGACCTAATAACAGACCTACTCGAAATCTCATTTTTGCTCCTTTGGATTTGTTGTCCTAAGAATTGAATTATATAAATTTAAGGACTCTTCTATGAGGGTTTTATTAGGAGTGTACTAGCGGAAGGTTAATTGTTCGAAGCGTCAACCGGAGCTGAAATATCGAGTTGGCGTAAGAATATCGAGATCGAAAAGAGGGTAAGAGAATTGAGCGACAGCTCCTATCAAACAACTAGCAACTCGTCTATCTTGTCTGTTTCTTCCCATGGCAAGGACAGATCTTTTCTACCAAAATGCCCGAAGACCGCGAGTTTTCTAAAGAAGCCACCCCTTGAAAGCGAAGGCAAGAGTCTCAAATTAAACTTTTTAATTATTCCACCGAGTCGAAAATCAAAGCAACGCTCAACTTTCTGAGCTATCAAATTGTCGTCAATTATCCCTGTTCCGCGTGTCTCGATCTGGATGCTGACGGGTTGAGCCAAACCGATCGCGTAACTCAATTCCACTTCACATTCCTCAGCTAATCCAGCCGCAACGACATTTTTAGCCGCATACCTGGCTGCATACGCCGCAACTCTATCAATCCTCAAAGGGTCTTTACCGCTCAAAGCGGATCCGCTATTTCGAGAGTAACCACCGTAAGTGTCCAAGGCATTTTTTCTTCCAGTAAGGCCGGAATGGACAGAAGGCCCGCCCAATTTAAGGAAGCCGTAAGGATTGATGAAAAGTCTAGTATCATTGTCAGGCCTTACAGGTTCGTCCTTAAAGACCTCATCTACCACATGAGTCAAAATATCATCCCGAAGAGTTGACGGCGTAGGCACAAAGCGATCAAGCTGGGTTGCGCTGATTGTAAGACTGTGAATGCGAAATGGTTTTCCATCCTTATAATGTACTCCAACCTGGGTGGAGCCGTCCGGCGCAAGGTAGGGTAATATAGCGTCCCTTCGAACCGACGTGAGACGCCTGGCCAGCTTATGGGCCAACGTAATTGGTAAAGGCATCAATTCGGAAGATTGCCTACAAGCGAAACCAAAAAGAGTGACCTGGTCAGTCGCAGGAATTTTATCGATATCGTCGTCCGCTATAGTAGACTCTTCGAAAAGAAGAGTCTGATCTAAGGCTATTTCTTTCAGACTTGTAATTATGTTGCAAGTTTTGAAATTGAACTCTCGATCCGTATAACCGATTTTTCTAATAACTTTTCTGGCCACATTCGGAAAATCAACCTTGGCCGTGGAAGCGAACCTGGCGGCTATAAAAACAATTGAAGACGAAACGGCGCATTCAGCGCTTACTCTGGATTTTGGATCAGACTCAAAAAACCGGTCCACCAAAGCGTCACTGATTTGATCGCATAGTTTATCAGGGTGTCCTTCTGTAACCGATTCAGAAGTATGGACGAATTCCTTTTTCATTTTTGTTGACCTTCTGATCCTGTCTTTCGAGTTTCATTGATTAGAAGAGGAAGGGTTGAAGCGGCGCCAATCACAAGCATGTCGCCGACCGTTATGGGAGTCAACCCCAACAATCCTCGTAAAGAAGGTACCATCTGAGTAAGAACTTGCAAAGCCAAAGACCCGAATACAGCAACATTCAAATATTTATTCGGAGGACGCCCATCATCGGTGAATATACTGATGTCTTTGGATCTGCAGGACAATGCGTGAAGTATTTGAGAAATCGTGAGACTTTGAAACGCGAACACGCTGGCCGTTGGGCTCAAACCATATTTTGAGACACCGTAACCATAAGCCGATAACGACGAAATACTCAATATGTTCGCTTCAAGCGCAATTTGTTTAAAGTCCTCATTCGTCACAATAGGTTCATCAGGATGACGCGGAGGACGGGCCAATACATCGGGTTCCGGTGGGTCCAATGCAAGAGCAAGCCCGGGGAAAACATCGGATATCAGATTTATCCACAATAACTGTATGGCGTTCAAGGGATAACCGAGCCCCAAAAGACTGGAGAACAGCATAACAATTATTTCACTAAAATTCGTGGCGAGCAAATAATGGAGTGATTTCCTAATATTGTTATAAGTCGTTCTCCCGTCACTCAAAGCCACTATCAAGGTTTCCAAATCGTCGTTTTCCAAGACTATGTCGGCGACCTCACGGGCAACATCCGTGCCGGTAGCCCCCATCGCTATGCCAATGTCGGCGGCTTTCAAAGCAGGACCGTCATTGATACCATCTCCCGCGACGGCCACGATCTTTCCACTGCTTTGCAAAGCCTGTACTATTTGAAGTTTGTCAGAAGGGCTCACTCGAGAAAATACGTGAGCTTTACTGCACAAGGCCCTAACTACCACTGGATCAGTTGTCTCAAGATGCATAGAGTCGACCATCTCAAGCGCATCGCCCCTGCTCAAATCCAATTCTTTGCCGACCGCATAGGCGGTAGGCCCCTGATCACCCGTAATCATTACAGTGTCGAGTCCAGCCTTGTGAAAAGCCTCAATTGATTCTTTCACCCCTTCTCTAATAGGGTCTTCCATACCTGCCAAACCCAACCAGGTCCAATTGGAACAATTTATATCCGAATCACCATTACGGCTGTAAGCGCATGCCACTCCCAACACTCTCAGGGCGAATCCAGCCATCCTCTCATTTGCCAGGTCAATTTCATCACGACTTTCATCAGTCAGATCAAACAGGACTCCATCTTTTACGAAATGGGCGCACTTTCCAAGGACTTCTTGCGGACTCCCTTTCACGGCTAACATTGTGCCTGCGTCTTTTGTTCGGTGTAACGTTTTCATAAAGAGCTGATTTTCGGCGCGATAATTTTTTTCAACAATTGGGAACTGATTTCTGACCGCCTCAACATTAACTCCGGCTGAGATCGCCAGGCTGACCAGAGCATTTTCAGTCGCAGACCCATGGAGCTTGAACCCACCATTGTCAGATTCGATCTGAGTTTCACTGCACAAGATGCAAACGTGCAAAAGTCTAATCAGCTCATCGGATTCATAAGGGTTCAGACTTTTTGACTCAGAGATGAACATGCCGTCCTTGGTGTTAATAAATTTCATGCCGGTAAAAAGCTGAGTAACTGTCATATGATTCAAAGTAACCGTGCCGGTCTTATCGAAACAAATTGTTTGAACGGAGCCAAGAGTACACACGGCGTCAAGATTGCGAACAAGTACTCCGTGACGCTTCATACTTCGCACTCCTAATGCGAGAGTTGTAGTGGCAACGGCCGGAAGGCCCTCGGGCAATGCGGCTACAGCGAGAGAAACCCCCATTTTCAGCATTTGAATCAGCCCGGCCCCTCGAATCAGGCCTATGAAAAAAATTATGACACAAACAACCCCTGACACTGCGGTAAGTTGGTTTCCTACTACGGTCAACTGTCTTTCAATAGGAGTGGTTGGCTGCTCAGCTTCTAAAACAAGAGTCTGGATCTTTCCGACCTCTGTTGAAGTCCCGACAGCCACAACCACCGCTCTGCCCTGCCCCCCTGTGATACGTGTTCCGGCAAAGACCATATTTTTGCGTTCGGCTATCGGTATAGCCCCATCGCCCAAAGAGCCAGCAATCTTACTTGATGGCAAGCTCTCGCCCGTTAGAATTGATTCATCGGCGCTTAAGTGAAGAGTTTCAATGAGTCTCGCGTCCGCGGCTACATAGGATCCTGGTTTGAGCGTCAGGATGTCCCCACATACAATCTGGTCGGCTGAAACAATTTGTTTTAAAGATCCCCTTACGATCTCCGCCGTTGGCCGGACAAGGTTTTTGAGTGAACTTATAGTCCTTTCCGCCTCATTTTCCGTTACAAAACCGATCGCCCCGTTGATTAAAATAACAGAGGAAATTATTACGGCGTCAAGCAGCCCTCCTGTCAAAACCGAAAGTCCCGCCGCAACTCCCAATAAAACTACAGGAACAGAAGTAAACTGATCGAAAAAAATCTGAAACTTTGAGCGAGACGAAGGCTCGGGAAAAACGTTTGAACCATACTTAATAAGGTTAGCTCTCGTAGATTGATCAGACAAACCCGTTTCAGGGCAAACGCCGAAAAAATCGGTGATCTCCTTGCGCCCCATTTGCCACCATCGGATATTTTGCGTACCGAGTGCGAGTTTACTTACCGGCCGGTCTCTTTTCGGTCTGACATCCGTTTTCTTTGACGATAGAGCTTTGGTTCCAGACGTCTCATTTGCGTCTTTATTTTCAGACCTGCTTTTCCTCTCCACAAAGTAGGTTGTAACAATTTTTTCAAGAGCGGAGAATATTAGGCGACGATTACATGCGGGGTCAAAAAGTACTAGGGTGTTTCCAGTCAATACATTTGCGGCAACACGATTTACGAAATTAAATTCGGATAATTGAATCTCAATTATCTGTTTTAGCTTTTGCGAACGGTAAAGTCCCCCAACCTTAAACCTGACTCGACCTTTTACAGTGTTATGGATTTCCCGAATCAAAATTTCTTATCTTCGCCTACCTATTGAACCAATAATGGTAAACAAGATCGTATGTATGTTAGAACAAAGTTAGTAAATAATTAGCATCCGGTTAATAACGCTTAATTCATGAAAGTAGAGGGGGATTTATCGATTTTAGAGAAAATCAGCTTCAACCTCTTCGAAGTCGGTCAGTCTGGATTTGGAAAATAGGCCTAGAGCATACCAAAACGCGGTGTACCATGGCGGCCCTGTGAAATTCCCCCGCGCGAATTGATAAATGCCATGACTTATCAATCCAAGAAAAACTAAACTCGGAATATCTAATTCTCCCCCTGTCATTTTCAAAAGACTTTTGTCGGCTATGCGGAACGTGTCTCTTACGCCGCCGAGGAGAGTCTCGCGGCGGCGCTTCCTGGTGTTTAATTTGAATAAATTGGATTTCTGAGCCACTTCAGCAATATGTTTAGCGGTAAAGCGGCCCAGAAAAAGTGCGGACGCCGTAACTGGATTAATCACAACAGTTTGGCCCGCGGAATCTTTTGAGAATTTTTTTTCCACAGAAGCAAAGAAGTCCTTATCACCTCTTTTAGATGGAATCTTAATCCGAAGGCGGTTATTCACCTTGTGAACTATACGCGCTTCTGGAACCATTTTCTGTCCTGCTACCACTATTGTAATTCCACAGCTTCCTTGGCTTCAGTTAGGTCTGCTTCGACCTCTGCCTTTGCTTCTTCAAAAAGGTCTTCCGTAAGCTCGGTCACTTCGGCGACCATTTCCCGACCTTTTTCAAAAAGCATGTATCCACCTTTAATAACGGCTTTGAGCAGCGGCCTTACGGCGCCTGCGACTGCCGGGATAACTACGGGCGCAACCAGAAGGCCGGCGCCTACGGCAATACCTGTCCAAAGACCATTCTTTGGGATCATGTCTGAAATTGCCATCTTCCTTCTCCCTTTCGTTCTCTTTTTTTTATAATGATAACACTTAATACATACAATGTAAATTCAAGGTCTTAAAGTCAATTGATTTCGGTGAATCAATCAAGTGTATCAGAAAATCAGCTACTTTTTTACAATTCTCATTGCCATAGGCGTACATTGCGTCAGCCCAAAATAAAATCCAAGCATTTTGAGTAGCTTGCGTCTAGAGACTATCAGCTAAATTCCCTGATGACATCTTTAGTAACCTGGAAGAACTAGTGAAGATGCCTACAAAGTGACCCAAGTGAATTACACCGGCGAATAAGGGGGTCAAAGCGCCTGTGGCCACCATAAGGGCCGCTACAATGTCAGTGCAGAGGGCCAGACAGTAGTTTTGATCTACAATCCTGAATGTGTTCATTCCCAGTTGTCGCAGTTCCACCAACCGTAAAAGATTCGAATCCGAAAGTGTGATGTCAGAAGCTGTAATTGCGATCTCCGATCCATCCTTTCCCATTGCCACCCCTACCCATGCTTTTGCC
Organism: Deltaproteobacteria bacterium; assembly: GCA_021777225.1. Taxonomy (GTDB): domain Bacteria; phylum Desulfobacterota; class Desulfomonilia; order Desulfomonilales; family Desulfomonilaceae; genus CAJBEZ01. The sequence goes on along the minus strand of JAJYDQ010000052.1, from coordinate 3,206 downwards.
ATAGCCGGAGCGTCATTGACCCCATCGCCGACCATCACGACTCTTTTCCCAATATCTTGTAGTTGTTGCACATAACGCGCTTTATCTTCCGGCTGTGCGTTAGAGAGATAGTTATGAATACCCAAGAATTCCGAAATATCAGAAACCGCTTCTTCAGAATCCCCGCTGATAATATGAAAATCCTCTATTCCTGACCTCTTTAATCCCTCGATTGTTTCTTTGGCCCCCTTGCGAGGTTTAAAGGACATTCCTAGGATCCCCTGAACTTTGTCATTCTTTGTCACATAGATTACGGTCAGCCTTCGTCTACGAAGATCAGAGTCTCTTTTCTTGAAATAACCGACATTTACATCTTGCTCTCTCATAAATTGGAGACTTCCAACCATTACAGTATCATCTCCGAGCTTAGCTCGGACCCCTCGGCCGATAAATTCTTCATTTTCAATAGAAATGTTTCGAGAATTTCCATTTTGAAATGAAGCCTTCTTTAAAACGATGGCCACAGGATGCCCACTGTCTCCCTCAGCCGAAGCGGCCATCGAAATGATTTTTTCAGGTTCAATCCAGGGAGAACGAGGGCAGATTTCCGAGATTTTAGGGTCCATTTCGCTAAGAGCCCCTGTTTTGTCAAAGCAAAAGGAATCACTTTGAGTGTATTTTTCCAGAAACAGCCCACCCTTGATCAAGACCTTATTTCGGGCCGCATTGGTCAGTGAAGCTGTTACTGCGGTGGAAGCCGCAAGCGCTGTAGCGCAGGGGCACGCCATGACCAATTGAACACCCAAAGCTCGGCCAAAATTTCGAGTCAAAATGAATGTCAAAATCGAGGCGAATATGCTCAACTTCGTCAATTTTTGCGCCAATTGGTCGGCGCGTTGTTCAGAAGGCGCTCGATCGCTCAAGGATTTTTCTACAAATTCGAGTGTTTGAGCTAAATAGGTATCTTGCCCCGTTTTTTCAGCGCGAATTTGTAATTTACCTTGAACTACGATCATGCCGTTTAAGACTTTATCGCCGATTTTACGATACTCGAGTTCTGCGCGACCGGTATGTGTCGCCTCATTCACCATTGCGGCGCCACTCACTACTTCTCCGTCAACTGGGACCCTTTCGCCTTTTCTGACTGACACAATATCTCCTGGGACCAAAGACTGAGAGGATGTTTCAACCTCGACCCCATCTACGACCAAAAAGACGTTTCGAACAGAATAATTCAGTAAATCTTGAACCGCTCTTTTTGAACGATCTTGAGCGAGTTCTTCAAGAAATCGGCTAATTTCTGCAATCCAAATTATTTCTAAAGCTACATCAGCGGCCCCCGAAATTATTGCTAGAGCGCACGTTGCGGCCAGAAACATATTCAATGCGCCTCTCTTGCCTTCGAATAAATCCTTAAACGCCCGTAGTACCAGCGGAATTATTCCTAGACCAGCGGCAATAACCACGACGCCTTTGCTTAACGGAGAATGGAATATGAAATACCGTACAAGACTGTAGCCCAAAAAAGCAGTAATGGCGGCCAACTTAAGAGCTTCTGTCATGACAGCTTTATAATTCGATGTGGCGATGGGCCCTAAAGGTCTGTCAGGGCAGAAATTCGCCAACATGTTTAAATCCATAGATCTCACTCTGAGAGTTGTTTCAGAGATCATGTTAAAAACTTCATTAACTGTGAATTTTCTGGGATCGAAAAAAACGATCAGGCTGCCGGTTAAACGACGTACCTGTGCTTGCGCCACACCATCGACTCGCTGCAAATGAATCTCAAGAGCGTTTGCGAAATCCTCGCGTGGCCTGAGCGGTCCTAATTTCACTCTGACCCTGCCTGCTGTAACATGCTGCATAACGAAAGTTTCTTTTTGGAAAGTCGGCATTTCCGGTCCCTCCTTAAATAGAGCGCAAACGAGAAAAACCTAAAAACAAGCCAGCAATTAATGTCCACATCAAAAATTAATTTGGATCTAATATACGTCTAACAATTTGGATACAAACATTTTGTAAGCGGCGATCTTCTGAAACTTGAGGCCGAAGCTCAGGTTCTGAACGTTCGATAATTGCAGGAGGTTAACATGGGTTTTTATCTTCACGAGACACCAGGAAGGTTGAGGCTCAAAATTCCGGGCCTAAAAAGGAACGTCGTACTTGCCGAGGAGTTAACTCTATTGCTACATGAAAAACAAGGGATTGATTCAATTGAGGTCAATGCCCTCACTGGTAGTATAAAGGTAAATTTTGATGAATCACAGGTGACTTCGAGCACATTGCTGAACCTCTTATCTCAGGAGGGCCACGTTGATCTTGCCAAACTTGTTTCAAGCAGTAAATACATGGATACAATGTTTTTCAAAGCCGGCAGGGTCGCGTCAAAAGCGATCATGGGTTTAGCTTTAGACAAAGCGCTTGAAGGTTCGTCGCTCTCGATCATAGCCGCTCTAATTTAGATCCCTTGGGTCGGCCCGTGGCATTATTCCTAATCTCTCGCATTGCTCAGTGCAAAGTTCATTACTTTTAAATATGGGGTTTCGTTCAGCTTATATTTCCCATTCCGCTTCCGTGGGCAACCTGTAATTTCTCGTTTTATGAGGAGGTAGCTATTTCAATGGGAATGATCTGAGGCCGACTGTTGAAACAATGGTCGATAGATTCCTTCATGGTTTTCCCCAGGTTAGTCAATTCTTGCATGAAACAAGTCAATGTGGCTGCCACGACTTCTTGTCCAAAGAATGAATAGTGGTCCGCAAAAAACACCTTGCCCGTTCGGCCTTGCGCTTCTGCTAATGGTCCTACCAAGCTGGCAAAGTTGATGTGGAACCTATCACAATAAGTCTTCATACGCTTTGCAGACTTCAGTATATCCCAATCCATTCTGGTGTGAGGACCGCCCATAGCTTTTAAGGACGCCACTGTACCTTCGGGATCGAGCGCATACCGGACCTCAATTTCAGAGCCTATAAATAACAGTAAGAAATTTATCCCGTTTGCCTGACAGAGATCTCTTGACTTCCTTGCATAGTCCAGCGTCCGAAGCCAGGCCTTTTCAACCTTCGGGATGTCCTTTTTGGACCACTGAAGTAATTCAGGGTTCATCGTAACCCTGTTTCTGAACACATCCTCCGCCTGAACAGATTCAACGCAAGAACCACCTATCAAAACGACTCTAAAAACATCGCTTGGTTTATTTATGCTGTAATCATGACCAAAATATC
>JAJYDQ010000051.1 GCA_021777225.1 Deltaproteobacteria bacterium | reverse complement strand
CCGCTGGGTCCAAGCAACCCTACAACTTCTCCAATTGACAGAGAAAAAGTCACATCTTCCATGCCCGTCACTTCAGCGTTTCCACTGCCATAAATCTTTGTGAGGGATTGACCTTGAATCGCTGAAGCCGCAGCCGTCATGAAACAACCTCGTTAGGGTCAACGCTAAGGGCCTTCCAAATTCCCAAACCGGCGGATAAAACCGAAATGGCCAAAACGATAACGGCCAAATAAATTAAATCATCAGTATTTACTATCACTCGCCGTGGGAAAAATGGGAAAACCCACTTTCCAACGTAGAAGGCAAAAACATATCCAAGTAACCCCAACAGCAGGGCCTGTTGAAGGATAAGCCCCAGAATCACTGAATTTCTGGCCCCGATAAGCTTTAGCATCGCAATGTCGTGGACCTTTTCGAGTGTAAGCGTATAGATTATTAATGCCATTATTATAGTGGAGATGACTATGAGAATAGAGCGGAACAGGCCAAGCTGTCGACGTGACCGATCAACGACGCCCGTGAGCAACAATCCGTTCTGTTGATCATGTGTAAAAACTGTTACATCCGTCCACCCTGAGATTTTGTCTATAACTGTATCCAAATTGGTTCCGGGAATTAAGGTAACAAGCACAGCGCTCACATAAGGCGCCGGAAGGGCTGCAAGGTTGGAAGACGGCAGTAGCGCTCTTTCAAGCAAAGAAGGCTGAGTAGCCCCAATGTCTTGCCCGGCAACTCTCGAGCGTCTAGCTTCGCGTTCTATCCTAATAGCTTCTCCGGAATAATCGTATTGAATGTCCAGGGCGTCCAGCAAAGTGAAAAAGGCCAGGCCATCACCTGCTATGCTCGACATGTTTTTAGTAATACCGACCACTGTGTATATGTTTTTGCCCAATCTGACTTTGTCGTCCAACCTGAGTCCCAGGATTTGGTCGACAATCATCTCATAATGGGCTGATTCGATACGTCGGCCGGAGATCAGTGGAAGCCATCCCCCATTATCATCCGGCCACGACAGACCTTGTATCTGCATCCGGAGAGGCTTGTCACGAAATTCTCTTTGCACAGGGTACGTCACAAACGCTCTGGCGGTAGCGACCCCCGGCATGGACTTCAACCTGTCTTCCAGGTTTCTAGGGATTCTGGAGATTTCAGCAAAAGGACCTCTGGTTTCACGCTGGACAACCCAAAGATCCGCTCCGATTTTATCGACCAGCAGAGTGGCTTCCTCTATTAACCCCCGATAAATGCCCCCCATTCCCATAACGATCATCAGTAACATTCCGATCCCGAGGGCTGTCAGAGAGAATCGTGAAAGATTATGATGGATATCCTTTAAAGCAAGATTCATTTGCTGTAGACCCTAAGACCATCTGTTAACCGTGATAGGTCGGGACCGGTAATAATGACATTACCTTTGGCAAGGCCATTTGTGACTTCCACGTTGTCGATTCCTCTTAATCCGAGGGAAACTTCCCTAAGTTTTGCACACCCATTGTCTTCCAGGAAAACTCTAGCTTTGCCCTTTTTCCAGACAATGGCCCGAAGAGGGACCTGAATTACATCGTCCATTTTTCCTGTCTCAATGTAAACTTCCGCGCGCTGTCCTACAGCCCAGTTTTCTGGCAATGTTTCAACACCCACGTCCACAAGGAATTCCCTGGTTTCACGATCGACTTCACTCCCTAGCCGTGAAACTTTACCCTCATAGTTTTTTTTGGGTTCGGACCTGAAAACCACCCGGGCCGATTGACCTTTGGCGAGTCCGGCCATAGCGGTTTCATCCACCCAGGCGGAAACCCACATTTCTTTTGTGGATACCAACTTAAAAATAGACGCCCCTGGGACTACGATGTCTCCAACGTCTCTGTCCCGGCGGGTGATCAATCCGTCAAAAGGAGCGCATATACGTGTATCCGCCAGCCTGGCTTGCTGAAAATGGAGCCTTTCCCGAGCTGCGACGAATTGACGATCAGCCTCACTTACAGCGGCCGAGGCCCTCCCGAGGTCTGCCTGGGCGACAGCCAGATTCTGAGTGTATTTGTCCATGATCTCTTGGGAGACACTCTTTAAAGCGACTAAGCCAGAGTATCTTTGGTAATCGACCTTAGCCTGGTCTAGAATAGCCTGGGACTTTGCTTCATCAGCCTTTGCCCGCTCAACGCTGGCTTCGCCGGCGTTTAATACCGCCTCTTGGGTAGTAACTTCCCTGACTAGGTCGGAATCATCGAGCCGCGCCAACAACTGTCCCGTCTTAATCCAATCATTTTGATCCGCCAGAAGTTCGACGATAAGCCCCTGGATTTTTGCGCTTACCGTAGCCAGGTAATGGGCTTCAAGCGTTCCTGTTCCCATAACCTCGGCCACTATTTTTCCGACAGTTACCGATTGAATTAATACGGGCACCGGAGCGAATGTTGTTTTGTAAGTTACAACGCCAATCAATGCGGCTAGAAAAATCCATTTCCAGCCTTTTCGAAGGACACGATTGAAAATGGGGTTCACCTACTCACCTCGTCAAAATTTTCTCCATGTGGAGAAACCTCAAAAACTTATACCAGTTCTCCAGTGACTTCTCGCGATTAATTCGGATCATGCCTTAGGCTGTCGGTCAACCTTGAAAAGACGAAAAGAATACCCTTGACTGAGCCTATCGATCGTCTTAATATGTCTAACACGTTTTTAATTATAAACGTGTTAGTTATTCTTGGCTAGAACTTTTTATGGAGGCGAAATGCAAAAAATGGAAGCTAGCGTCAAAAATATTTTTTTCGCCTTTCTCAAAATGGGCGCATTCGCTTTTGGCGGGGTCTATTCCATGATAGCCTTCTTCGAAAGGGAACTTGTGCTCAAAAGGAAATGGCTCAGCCATGACGATTTTGCTGAGAGTGTTGTCGTCGGTCAGTTGACACCAGGTCCGCCCATAATCAATTCAGGCATATTCATAGGTTATTTGCTGAGGGGAACAAAAGGGGCCTTAGCCACTGTTGTGGGACAGGTATTGCCGTCGTTTGTAATGATTTTGATACTTGCCTACGTCTACATGAAATATAGTGATATTCCAATAATGCGTTCTATGCTCAAGGGGGTAGGAGCCGCTGTAGTCGGGCTTGTCGTATCGGTTGTTTTCCGTATGGGCAAGATGTCTCTAAAGGACTGTAAGAGTTTTTCATTTGCCATCATAACATTCATTTGCCTTGCGGTTTTCAAGCTAAATCCAATAGGTCTGATTATTGCCGCCGGAGTCGGGGGGCTAATAGTCTACCGTAGAGGAGCGCCCAAATGGCAATAGTCATATTTCTGTGGACATTATTCTATATAAATCTTTTCACAATTGGTGGCGGATTCGTAATGCTTCCGCTTTTACAAACTGAAATTGTAAATAATTATCACTGGCTAACAAACAAGGAATTCATAGATAGCATTGCTATAGGCCAGCTCACGCCAGGGCCTCTTACTATAATGAACGCATTCATAGGGTACAAAATATTTGGATTTGGAGGCGCTTTAGGGGCAGTTGTAAGCACATACTTACCCTCAATTCTAGTCGTGACAATAGTTAGCCGTTATTATCTAAGATTTAAGAATTGGTGGGTTGTCAATTCAAGTTTTAGCGGAATACGACCTGCCGTGATTGGTCTTCTTGCCGCTGTCGCGATAACATTAGGCAGGGAATCCATCATAGATCTTCCAACCGGCGCAATAGCAATCGCCAGTTTTTTCGCAATAGCGTTTACAAAACTGGATCCCACTTTCGTTATACTCGGCGCAGGATTATTAGGCGCTTTGTTGTATTGACAACAATAGAGATTGAAAGCCCGACTCAAATACTATTCGAAGCGCAAAACCCGAATTCCGTTTTCTTCAAAGATTGGCGGAAAAACCGATTTATCAAGGGCTGCAAAATAATTTCCGGAATTTGTCAGGTACCATATAAATCCATTAAATGGCTCAAAATAGTTAGGGAATTCCTTCAAGCGTTCCAGTTCGAAATCTTCCGATCTTACAATTAGGTAATCAATATGATTTGACTTGCAGAAACTCCTGATTTCCTCGGGATTGGATGAATAATAGGCTCTGAAAAGATCGAAAGTTCTTTTCTTTATTTCTCTCCAGTAAGGTTCGACCCACGTATGAGAGAGTTTGTAGGTTACATAGGCAGGCCTTTCTCCAAAAGTCATCACGTTATCCATGACTTCAGGCCACCCTGCAATCAAGGAATTTTTAGGAGTAGTCTGAATGAATTTGTACAAATTGGCTCCACCGGAATAATCGAAAAACTCAATATGTCTCCCTTTGATGCAGGCAAATGCCAATAAAGCAATTAAGAGCGCATATAGCCTTAATTTGCTCAACTTCATCTTTTCCAGGATAATCCTTATTGCAACAGCAAAACCGATACAATAAACAATGTTAAGGGTATAGGTAATATACCTTCTTGGAACGAACAATTTGACCAATAACAATCTAGCGAGAACATAAAGAAGGAGAGAAACCGGTATAAGAAACAATAGCCCATTCAATCCTCTCCATTTAATTAACGGCCTATAATTTAAAACAGCCCAAGAAAATACTCCAACCACCAAAAGGGCCATGATCCAACCGGCAATTGGACCCCAATAGGGAAAAGAGAGGTTAAATATCCATGGCCTAATCAGTTCATCGACAAATGGTGGAGCAGGGTATAGCTGGTATCGCCCCAGTTCCGAATACTCACTTTTTCCAACCATTTCCCGCCAACTAATGAGATGTCCAGTGCTGGATTGGTACCAGACTACACTGGCGATTGTGAACGCTACAGCGAGAAATACCGGCGCATTCAAAACCAAAAGCTCCTTTAAAATTTGAGGAACAGTATGTTCCTTGAGCCCTTCAGGATTTGTAAATCCCAAGTTGTTACTGAAATTAGGAAAAAGTCTTGACACTAGAGCAGGGCCGAACTTGACCAGCATTATTAAACTGTGTGTGAATAGACACAGCAAGAAAACATAAGGATTGAAAAATGGCTGGATAAAAAGGACCAGCGCTGCGTAAAACAAATTCCCCCGAGAAACAAGAAATAGATAAAGAATCATCAGAGGGAAGACAAAACTGCGAGATAACCCTCCGTTCATCTGATATTGAAACCCCGTAAACAAAAAATAAACAATGACCAGCAGAAAAGCCGTCAAATTGTCGCTAAACGTACGCCCCCAAGCAAACCAGAGGCCTGCTGTGAGCGCAAAAAGCGCTGCGGACAAAATATTTGAAAAAATCAGAGGGTCAAACCACAGGGAAGCGATCCGGTAAATCGCTTTCACACCAATTGGGACATAAGTCTCGGCATAATTGGTCAGGAAATCATTCTGAAACAATTGCGGGTCACGCCAGCGTTCCATCCAGAAAATTTGCTGCCGAACGTCGTCATTGATGAAATAACGGTTAGAGAAAATATCAAGGTTTCCAGCACAAAAAACAGTTCCAGCTCCAACTGTTATCAATAGAAATAGAAAAATCATTTTGTTTGAATTGCCCAACAAATCAACCTCGAATTATGAGATCAAGGTCTTCCAATGAAGGCAATCCAGGAAATTGAGGCGTGACTCTAACTCCGTAACCATACATGCCTGTTTCGGTCAAAGGGATTTCGCCTTTGAATATGAAGCCATCACCGGACGACTCCGCATCTTTTGCCGGATATAGTCTGGTTATGTTCCTAACCTTAAAATTTTCCCACAAATCAATTGGTCCATGCAACAATTCAACATTCAACTCGTCAGGTTGATGTCCAGCTGTTTCAATTTTGACCTGGAACTCGATACTCTTTCCTTTCAAACATTCAGTGTCATTGGAAACGTGGACATCCTTTACTGAAAGTTTGTCCCAATCGTTGGCGATTTGCTTTTTCCAGGCAACTAGTTCCCTCAACAAGGCATAATTTGACTCCGACAGTTTCTTGAAATTCATTGCGCATGGAACATAGGAGGATTCCACATAGTCGGTAACCATCCGATGTGAATTGAAAACTGGACAAATAGTGCTTAGAGACCTTTTGACACCCCTTATCCATTCACGGGGAATGTCATCTATACCCCGTTCATAAAATAACGGAATGACGCTTTGTTCAAGAATGTCGTACAGTTCTTTGCCTTCGATCTCATCCTGATAATCGAGGTTTTCGTATTCTTCACCGGATCCAATGGCCCACCCGTTATCACCTTGGTAACCTTCGTCCCACCAACCGTCGAGAACGCTCAAGGTCAAAGCCCCATTTGCAGCGGCCTTCATCCCGGATGTCCCACAAGCCTCTAGCGGGCGTCGAGGATTATTTAGCCATACATCCGCTCCCTGGACCATGTACCGCGCTACATTTATGTCATAATCTTCAATAAAAACGACCCGACCTCTAAACGGTTCGGATTTTATGGTTTGCACGATAAATTGAATCAACTTTTTGCCGCCATTGTCAGCGGGATGAGCCTTGCCTGCAAAGATCAGTTGAACGGGCTTCCCCTTTTTATTAAGTATACCAGCCAGCCTTTTCATGTCGCGAAAAATTAAGGTAGCGCGTTTATACGTCGCAAAACGTCTTGCAAAACAAATAGTTAAAGCATCTGTGCTTAAAACGTTGTAGGTTTCCTCAATTTCCATGGCGGGAGCGCCACGAAGTTTTAACTGTTCAATCAATCGTCGCCGAGCGAAATAGATCAAGCGGTTCCTGCATCGTTCATGAGTCCTCCACAACTCTGTGTCAGGTATGTAATCAATTTGTTGCCAGATTTTTTCGTTGTCGGGATCTTCAGTCCACCCTGGTCCCAGGTACCTGTCATATAGTCTCAAAAGGTCTCTGGAGATATAGGACGGTATGTGAACTCCATTGGTTACATAACCGATTGGGACGTCTTCATTGTCCAGATTGGGCCAAACATCTTTCCACATGTCACGTGCTACGCGACCGTGCAATCGGCTGACTCCGTTAGCCTTCGAGGTATGTCTCAATCCCAACACCGGCATCCAAAATCCTTCAGTTCGATCTTCAGGATGTTTTCGACCTACTGCCAGCAGATTCTCGAAATCTACATTGGCCTTTTCGATAGAACTGCGGAAATATTTCTCCATCAAGCTTCGGTCAAAAACGTCATTACCTGCGGGTACCGGGGTATGCACGGTGAGAATACTCTGACTGATAACGATTTGTTGGGCTTCTTCCAGCGTCAGCCCTTGTTCTTCCACGAAATAACGAATTCGTTCCAGAAGAGTAAAAGCCGCATGTCCTTCATTCAGATGGAATGCGGAGGCGTGAATCCCAAGAGCTTGTAATGCCCTGGCGCCGCCTATGCCAAGAAGGATCTCCTGCCTCATACGCATTTCTGTATCGCCGCCATATAACCTTGCAGTTACAGTCCTGAAAAACGGTGTGTTCTCGGGTATATCCGCATCTAGAAGGTATAGTGGGACTCGCCCCACACTAACTTTGAGAATTCTAAAATAAAGCGGGTCACCAGCCAGATTCACTTTGAGAATTAGTTGATTACCCGAAGCATCCAGTTGCTTTTCGAGCGGAAGCGTATCGAATTGGGTCTTTGGATAAACTTCCTGCTGCCAGCCTTCAGGGGAGAGGCGCTGTTTGAAAAATCCTTCCTGATACATGAGCCCTACCCCTACCAGTGGCAGGTTAAGGTCACTAGAAGATTTAAGATGGTCGCCGGCCAATAACCCAAGACCTCCGGAATAAATTGGTAGCGACTCCGTGATTCCAAATTCTAGCGAAAAATAGGCAATAACAAAATCAATTGGACGATCCAAGCGATATGCGTATTTTTTGGCGCGTCTCATGTATGAGCGAAATCGTTGACAAACTTTTTCGGTATGGGCCAAATAGCCTTCGTCTTCACGGATCTCTTTTAATCGCTGCCGGGACAAACGTATCAAGGACCAGAGGGGATTGTGACCGCCTTCACGCCACAATCCCTCGTCGAGATGGTCAAAAAGCTCGACTGCGTCCAAGTTCCAGGAAAACCACAAATTGTTGGCCATTTCGCGTAGGTTCTCCAGGTCCCCTTCCATTGGGGGTACGACAACGTACTTTCGTAAAGTCATTCGATATCCTCGTAATGAATTGGTTCTGCCAATTAATACCGTGAACCGAACACAAATTTCAGCGCTGCCGATTTACGGGGTCTTCAAGAAACGACGCAAAAGATAACACGATGACGGGTGAATCCAAATACCAAAACCTAAACGGTCTGGATATGAATGAAAAACAACTAATTGGGCATGTAGACGCTGAATTCTGGCAAAATTCTTGAATACTCTTCCAGGTAAATATCGCAAAAAAGTTGACTGAAAAGCACTCTATAGGTAAGCATATCAATTACGAGACTAAGAATTTCCGAAGCGCGATAAAATCCAGACAGAATTTTAGCGCGTTAATCTTCAGTCTTTGTCTACGATAACTACTTAGGTAAAATCCAGCGGTATTTCTTTGAAAGGTTACAAAACTCAGGGATCCAAGTGAATAATATCCCAGAAAAAGGGGACAATCAAAATGGCCGGTTCTGAAATCCTTCAAGACAAACTGATTCTAGCCGTCGATGACGAAGAAGATGTTCTCGACATTATCGAAGAGGAACTATCCGAATCAGCGAATGTTACATTGCATAGGGCTACAAGTTTTGAAAAGGCCCAACAGTACCTGGTGTCTTACACATACGATCTTGTCATTCTGGACATTATGGGAGTAAGAGGATTTGATCTTCTTCAGATCGCTACCAACGCGGGATTCCCGACAGTAATGTTGACTGCGCACGCATTTACTCCAGAAGCCCTCAAGAAGTCTATCGAATTGGGAGCGCGCGCTTATTTACCAAAGGAAAAACTTGGTTCTCTTGTGCCATTCCTGGAAGACGTCCTAAAATTGAACTATACATCAGCCTGGAAAAAGGCACTGGATCAGGTTGGTCACCTGTTTAACAAGAAGTTTGGCTCTGATTGGAGGAAGTCTGAACACGAGTTTTGGGACGATTTTGAAAAGAAAACAACAGTGGACGAAGCCGCAATAATAAAATGAACCAATTTAAATTTGCGCTGCGTTAAGCTGAGAGGGCAAAAGCCTGATAATTCAGATAAATGGAGCAATTTGGCGCGTCTATTCAAATGTAAATTAATTACGACTTGTTTTTGATAAAACTTTTCACTGGCGTTGGTCTGACGTCATACGTTGGAACTATGAGCTTCCGCTTTTTTAATCTATTCTGAAATTTCTATTTTTTGGGGCATGAGACAAATCTCTCAGTGTCGTACATTGTTAGTGGAAAAGGACAAACTATTACTTGTAGAGAAAAGTTATTTGACACGCGAGTCAATTTAGGGTTTTGTTTATTAGATAATTTGCGGGTTTAACCAGGAGATATTTCATGAAAGAAGTAGTTATTGTTTCCGGTTGTAGGACCGCCATAGGGACTTTTGGCGGCACTTTGCGCGATATGCACGCGTCAAGCATTATGGCTGTTCCAATGAAAGCTGCTGTAGAACGGGCTGGTATTGAACCGGACATTCTTGAGGATGTCCGCTTTGGCTGTTGCCTCAATCCAACGGACGCCATGAATGTAACGCGCATTGGAGCGTTGATCGCCGGCATTCCAAATAGTGTACCAGCCGTCACGATCAACAGGGTATGCATATCAGGGATGGAAGCTGTGCTATCGGGCGCCGCGATGATAAAGGCCGGTGAAGCGGACGTTATCCTGGCTGGTGGAGTAGAACACATGTCAGGGGTTCCATACACTGTTGAAAAGGCTAGATGGGGAGTCCGCATGGGTAACGACGTCATAACAGACGCCATGACCACAGGGCTTCATTGCGGCTCGCACATACTTCCTTATCCCCAGGATGGTCCCGTAGAGTTTTTCAGAGGTAAGCCCTACATTATGGGTCACACCGCCGAATTCGTGGCTCTAAAGTTGGGCATATCACGTCAGGAACAGGATGAGATAGCTCTAAGAAGCCACAACAATGTGGAACGGGCCACTAAAGACGGCTCTTTCGCCGAAGAAATAGTCCCTTTAAGTATTCCACAGAAAAAAGGCGCCCCCAAAATCTTCGATAAGGACGAACATTTCAGACCAGGGTTGACAATGGAAGCTTTAGCCAGGCTTCAGCCGGCATTTATTCCCAAAACCGGGACGGTTACTGCAGGGAACTCAAGCGGAATCAATGACGGCGCGACAGCGCTTGTCATAATGTCCATGGAAAAGGCCAAGTCACTTGGCCTGAAACCGATCGCCAAGATAAAGGCAGCGGGAATGGGCGCGTGTGATCCAAGCATAATGGGCTTGAGCCCCGTGCCGGCTGTGAAGGACCTGCTCAAACGTTCTGGTATGGCGCTAGGCGACTTCCAATTGATTGAACTAAACGAGGCCTTTGCCGCTCAATATCTTGGTTGTGAAAAGGAACTTAAACTGAATCGTGACATAACAAACATAAATGGTTCGGGTATTGGGCTAGGACATCCCGTTGGAAGCACAGGCGCAAGATTGATCGTTACCCTGATTCATGCGATGAAAAAACGTAACAACACCCTTGGCATGGCTACGCTTTGCGGTGGTGGTGGTGTTTCGATGGCCTGTGCAATTGAAATGATCTAACTTCTTGGGCGCGCAGGGTCCTATGCTCTGTTTCGCCCAAACAGACCTCTACAAAAAGAAATGGATTATTAGCCTTATCATGTAAACAACCAAAATGGCTACCGCCATTGTACCTATAACCGAGTGAATTCTTTTCCCTAGTTCCTTCCATCTATCAACTATTGAATATTTCTTTCCCACTTCGTTATGTTTGAGTACGAACTCGTCCAACAGAAGCCATGCAAGAATTATAGTTAAGAATGTGCTTAAATATTTCATCGGGTTTCTCTAGACACGTTTTGTGTATAATGAACTCTTTATGTTCCACATGCTATGTCTAATCCCAAAGGTGTTGATATGAAAATAACATTTCAGAAGATGCACGGCGCAAAAAACGATTTCGTAGTTTTCCATGACTTGGAAAACATAGTCTTGCTCTCACAATCCCAGGTATCTCGTATCTGTGACAGGCGTGACGGTGTCGGAGCTGACGGTTTAATCGTGGTCAGACAGTCTAATAGCGCCGATTTCTTCATGGATTACATAAATTCAGATGGGTCAGCCGCAGAAATGTGTGGAAATGGAATCCGGTGTCTTGCAAAATACGTTTATGACAATAAACTTACCCAGAACCGCCATATCAGAATTGAGACGCGGGCCGGTATAAAAGACGTTGAATTGCTTTTCGACGGACTAGGCCAAGTTACGAGAGCCAGAGTAAATATGGGGCGGCCCATTTTTGATCCGACTCAAATACCAGTCAAAGTTACGGTTGCATCGTCTCCTGTGCTGGATTGTCCCCTGGATGTCGGCGGACAAACCTTTCTCTGTTCATTTGTGTCGATGGGGAATCCCCATTGCGTAATAATATATGACAAAGATGATTTTGAGAAAGCCCCGTCACTCTATGGAAAACTTATTGAGAGTCATTCAATGTTTCCTGCGAAGACAAATGTCGAATTTGTAAAATTGGTAGATAGGTCACGGATCCTCATGAGAGTTTGGGAAAGAGGGAGCGGAGAAACCCTGGCCTGTGGTACAGGGGCTTGCGCTTCAGCGGTGATCACAATATTGAAAGGTCTCACTAACAACACAGTTGCAATAGAGCTTCCCGGGGGAACGCTTGATGTGAATTGGAAAGACATTAATGATTCGGTCCTTATGACTGGTGACGTGGATACAGTTTATATTGGTAATATAACAATTTAATTTTATAACATTAATATCTTGACACGATTTGTCGGCTGGAATAATTTTCGATGTGTTGGAAGCTGGAGATATTTTGGTCATGGGAGTGTTTGAAAGCTTTCACGGTAAAAACTAATTGCTAAATTTTTTACTTCAAGGGAGTGTGCAGGATATGAAACCCTACAGGAGTAACGCCGGCTTTACACTGTTAGAGATGACCACAGTCATCTTGATCATAGTGGTATTGGCGGTGATCTACTTTTTAGAGATTGATTCATATAGGGAAAGACGTATGAGTGAAATGGCCGCAAAAACGCTTATGCTTGCCGCCAAAGCTCAGGAAGATTTTTTTGCCAGGGAGCATAGATACTTTGACGCCAAGATCTCCGGTAATGGATTAAATTCCACCCTTACAACTCCAGATGGGGTTAAAACACAAGTTGTCGCTCCTTCCGGTGTGGTGCTGAGCATTAAAACAGAGGGGTTCGAAAAAAAAGCTTTTACAGGGAACGCCTATTACAAGGGAAGCAAAATAGTCCACAAATATGACTCGGAAACTGGTAAAATAACCACAGTCCCTCGATCACAGGAAGATTTGGAATGAAACGAAGTTTTGTCAGGGTCTTAAAACGCAATGAAACTTATATTGTTACGGTCATAATCGCAGCAGTATTTTTTGGCGCTATGGTCGTGGTCGCTTTTTTGCTGCGTGATTCCCTGGTGGCTCAACCATATGAAACCTTGAGATCGTCAGAACTGAAACATATTTTTGTGACAGGTTATCTTAGGTTCCGCGAAGAAGATGGCAGCCCGTATCTAAAAGTTGAACTGCACAATGGTACCCTGTGGTGGATAAAGTCCATAGAATTCAAATTTGCGGGGAAAGTCTACACTTTGAGCGATTCCAGCGCCTTCAAGCCACTTCATTTTGGCGCGGTCAGATTGGATCTCAAGGAAGCGCCTCAGCGAAAGAGTTCAACAGAGTATGATCTGAAGATCATTAAAGCTTCAGGCTATCCTCCAGCGGAAGTCCAGTGGGAACGAGGCATGAGTAAAGTGACTGATGTCCAGAGGGCTTCGAAATCCAAAAACTATTGAATCAAGCGACAATTTGTGATGCAATTATAAAAACTCGAAATTCCAAAAACCTGCACCGTTGTTACCGCTCTTTTTTATCACTATAATGGTGCTTTGGGATTAGGCGCGCTGCAATGGGGCCATTAACTTCAATGTTTGCTCCACTGCTGTAACTGATTCTTTCAAGATTTCAAGAAACAAGCAATAATGGAGGGTTTCATGTCAGCTCACGGTGTTTCAAGCACGGATTATGAGAGGGCTTTAAGTGTAGGTCGTCCACCTAATGTTGTGAAGCTGTTTCCTAATTCAAAAGCGCTGCTGGTCAGTGGAAAAGTTATCGACCGGGCTATGATTAGGAAGGGCAAGGCAATAGCAATCGCCGCCAGCGTCCGTAATTCTTTTGTCGCTTATGGCGCTTTGAGGGCTGCCCAAAAAGCCAACGCAGCAATAATAATAGAAATCGCCAAGTCAGAAGGTGGCGCTAACGCGTACTGCGCTGTGAGCTTGTGGAATATGGCCAGGCTAGTTGACTCCATTTGCAACGAGCTTGGAATCACTGTGCCTGTAGCGATACATGCTGATCATTACGGGATCAAAGGTGAGAAGGACCTGGTTGCCGCAAGAACGGAGATCCCGAGCCTTTTCGACGCAGGGATAACGTCAATAGCCATCGATGCGTCACATCTGCCGGATGCGGATAATTTGCTTGCCAACCTCGAACTGTCAAAGTTTGTTCCAGCCTGGTCGGGGTATGAAACAGAAGTCGGTGAAATCAAGGGCAAGACTGGCCTCTCAACCGTGAAGGAAGCGCTGTTCCTGATTGAGGGATTGAACGCGAACAACATTTTCCCGGACTGGATTGCGTTAAATAATGGGACCACTCATGGACTGGAAGCCTCGGACGCCGGCATCCAGGTGGACCTGACCGCTAAAATCCACAAGGCCCTTGAGCCATATCACATCTCTGGCGCGCAGCACGGTACGTCAGGGAACAATTTTGACAGACTCCGCGCTATTGCCCAGAAAACACACACCACTAAGGCAAACGTAGCTACAGCCCTTCAAATGGTTTCCTGGGGCCTTAAAGTCAACGAATATGGGAATGCCATTCAGGATGCGGAAGATAATTTCATTAAACTGCCGGATGCCGGTCCATTCGACAGTATGTGGGAACAAATGGTGGCCTTTGCAAAAGAAAAGGGCTTGAAGGGCGGTGATTACAAGAAATTGAACCTGCCCTTTGAAAATAGACTTCTCGGACTTACAGCCGTAGAAAGAGAAAGAATGATCAAAGGGGTCGAAGACTTCGTGTATCTACTCATTTCTGAAGTCTTTAATGGTCAGGATACAGCCTCGCTGGCAATAGAAGAAGTCCTAAAAGCCGGTTCGCATGATCTTGGGCCAAAAACTCCAAGGATAGAAAACCCAGCGGATTGGACGCGCGAAAAAATACTTGAAAAAGGGATCCAATTAAATACTGACAAAGGAGCAAAAGGGAACTTTGACGACTGACATCTCTCATTAAAAGTGGTTTTCCGGCGCATAGCAAAGAAGCGTGCGCCGGTTTCACTATGGAAGGCGTTAAATTCGGCTTTGCTAAAGTTATAGAAGCGACTTGATTACTTTGTCCATAAAGTTTTGCGAGTAAAATCTGTTAGCTTTCAGGAATCAATGCTGATTCTCCATGGCCTCCGCTTTTTTCTCAATCAGGTTTTTCTGCTCTCTTCTGTAATCGTTTAACTTTTGCCGCAGATCCTTATCAAAACACGCCAGCATCTCAACGGCGAACAGCCCTGCGTTTTTGGCGCCGCTTGCTCCTAGTCCCATACATGCCACGGGAACTCCTCCAGGCATTTGAACAGTCGAAAGTAACGCGTCAATTCCTCCTAGAGGAGAGGTATCCATGGGGATACCAACAATCGGGACAACAGTATGGGCTGCAAGAAAGCCGGCAAGATGGGCAGCCATTCCAGCGCCGGCTAGTAGGACTTTCCAGCCTTCTCTTTCAGCGCGCTTTGCAATCTCGATTACCCGCTCTGGAGTGCGATGAGCAGATGCCACAGTCATAAAGTAACGTACACCAAACGAATCCAAAACCTCAGCCGCTTTTTTCATTTTTGGAAGGTCTGAATCACTTCCCATGAGTATTCCAACCTTAATGTCGTCCATAAAATGTTTCACCCATTGAAGAGATCTGCCGTCATGTATGTAAATCCCTTAAATCATATGATCCCTGTTGAAGGATTACAGGGATCCATATGATTCCAGATACACGATAATTGCTCTGTCATATTGGCTGGTGAGCCTGAAAACCTTTTTTGCCAGCTTGAAATTAGTGGCCTCGGAAACCGATCCTCCATTTGCTTTCATCTCATCTATCACTTTTACGTAATCTGCGGGATCAGTAATTACAGTTACGAAAGGATAATTCTTAGCCGCTGCTCGCAACAAGGTGGGCCCACCAACATCTATGTTCTCAATTGCGTCGGCAAGTGAACACGACTGGTTAGCTATGGTTTGCTCAAATGCGTAGAGGTTGACGACAACCATGTCAATTGGCTCGATCCCATGCATTTTCATGGCCTGGACATGATCAGGATTGGACCTTATACTTAGTATTCCACCATGAACTTTGGGATGCAGGGTCTTGACCCTACCGTCAAGCATTTCCGGAAACCCTGTAAATTCAGAAACTTCCTTTATTTTTACTCCTGAAGCCGCAATAGCCTTTGCGGTGCCACCAGTGGAAAGGATCTCTACTCCAAATTCCTGCAAGTTCTTTGCAAAGGCTTCAACCCCACTTTTGTCTGTAACACTGATCAAAGCTCGATAAATCTTGGACATGCTCCACTCCTGTTTATATGAGCCGCTCGTCTAACAAAAGGCGAACCGGATTAAGTTTTTCACCAAGGAATTTCTAAAATCGAAAATTACCGATTTTCCTGTTTTGGTTTGGAAGCGTTTTCTATAAGACGCTTCGCTTCTTGTCCGATTTGTCCGTCCGGATCACTTTTTGAGACAAATTCCAGCATTTTTATCCCCTCGGCCTGTTTCCCTTCGATTAGCAGCAATTCTCCCAACTTCAAACGCGCCGCCATGTATTCAGGATCAATCTCTATGACCTTTCCAAAGGCCTCATTAGCGGCCGAATATTCTTTTCGTTCCTGGTAAATCAACCCCATTCTGTACAGGGCTTCTTTAAAAGAAGGGTCCACATTCAGAGCTTTCTTATAATTCTCTAGGGCCTTTCCAAGATCTTTCTTTTCTTCATAGCAAAAACCAAGGTTAAATAGCGCGTTAATATTATCCTCTTTTAGTAAGGTTGCTCTTTCATAGTTAACAATGGCCTTGTCAACATCCTTTTTTTGATTGTAGGCTACTCCGAGATTGTAGGCCGCCTTTTCCGGGGTCAAATAGGTAGGGTCTTTCAAGCATTCCTCAAATTCTGGGATCGCTTCGTCAGCCTCTCCTTTTGCCAGGTACGCTGTACCAAGGTTGTTTTTAGCTTCGGTCAACTTTGGATCTTTCTCCAGGGCTTTCTTGTATTGCCTGATCGCTTCGTCATACATGCCTTTACGTTGATAAGCCAGTCCAATGGCGTGTTCAACGTCGGCGTTCCCGGGAGCTAGCATTTGTGCGGCCAAAAGTTCCTTTATTGCTTGAGGGGTCTTCCCCTCGTTCAGACAATTGACGCCCAACTGGTAATGGAGTTCAACAGTCTTCTGTACTTTTCCTGGAGACTCAGATTTCTGAGGCACACAACCATCGAAGCATGTTAAACCGACCAAAAGCGGTACGATTATAAAAATTCGTCTGACCGGATCAATGATGCAAAACCCCAACAATTTAAGAATTATGTTGAACATAAAGTTATTAAGGAACCGTAACGTAAAGACAGCTAGATTTTGGTGATCTCGATGCCAAACGAAATTTGCCTTGTTATTCGGGTTAGGAATTCACTAATGTCAATATCTGGAATGTATTTCACATACCCGCATTTTTCTTCCAAATCAAGAATCTCAAAATCAGCTTTCTGCTGCTCAAAAAGCTCCCATCGCCCATCCGAAGGGTCTTTGTTCTGTTTAACTCTTTTATCAAGCCTTGAATGAATCATATCATCCGGCGCTTCACAATAAATAAGAAGAAATTGCGTGTTATGCTCTTTGGCCAAATTCACGGCAGTCATTCGATTGACTCGTTTCCCAAAGGACGCGTCAATTATCACATTTTCACGCCTTTTCAGTCGCATGGCCGCTTCATCAAACATCATCCGATAAATTCTTTCAGACGATGCGCGTGTATAGATCCCCTCTCCATAGTTGTCAAGCCGATGATTCGAATGAGCCAAACTGAAGGAATCTTTTCTTGCAACATCGGAGCGTATTAGCTCAACTCCGAGTCTCATTGCAAGTTTTGTCGCTAAAAAGCTCTTGCCCGAGCCCATTAGGCCACACATGATCACTAATGTCGGTTCCGGGGCGGACTCAAAGTAGGCGCGAGCAAGTTTAAAGTAGTTCGATGCAATTGACGCCGCCCTTATCCTTTCCTTTGTGTCAATCTCAGATTCCTTCAATGTGAAGCTATTGACCTTGCCTCGGACATAGGCACGATAAACCTTGTAAAAACGTAACAGATCGCGAGTGTTGTCGTCGGAGCATCCTAAAAGGTATTGCCCTAGCACACGATTTGAAAACGCAGGGTATCCTGAAAAGTCTAAATCCATAAGCAGGAAGGCAATGTCAGCAAGACAATCCGAATATCTGAATCTGTCATTAAACTCAATGCAATCGACCAGCATAATTTGATCGAAAAGAACCACATGATCCAAATGCAGGTCTCCATGACAATCCCGAATATTTCCAGCTTTTACCCTTTCTTCCAGGGTGTCGTGATTTTTTTCCATGAAACCGAGTGATTGGCGTTTTATGCATTGAAATGTCTCGGCTGAAATAGTTTCTCCGATAAAATCTTCGGTCTGATAAAAATTCTCCATGACATTCTGAGCTATCACTTCGGGGGTACCAAAGACCGAAATTTGTGGGCCGCCGGTAGCGCCTGAATGATACGCCCGTATTGCCGCGGCGACTTTATCTATGATCAGTTCATCAACAAGATTGAGAGCAAGAGCATTTCGCAAAATCTTGTCTTCAGGGATGATTTTCATTAACACTGCGTACTCAATCTCTCGACCATCTCCAATGAGATTAATGACACCAGCGGCGGATTCATAGATCGTGGTCACCCCTATATAGATGTCTTTGGAAAAACGAGAATTGAGATCTACCTCCTGTTGACAGAAGAACTTTCGCTTATCAAGTGTTGTGAAATCCAGAAACCCGAGGGACAAGGGCTTTTTGATCTTGTAAACGTAAGCGCCGGATAGAAAAACGATAGAGATATGGGTTTGGACTACCTGGACAGAGTCCGGATGATGAGGGTAAACATTGGGATTAGTCAGAGCGCGCATCAGACGCTCGATGTATGCATTCAACAAGCTCTCCTGTCTTCCGACGCTAGTAGGCCGCATGCTGCAAGGATATCACGGCCTCTCGATTTTCTTATTATTGCAATTAAAGACTTTGACATGAGTATATCCTGGAAGGCCGCCACTCTTTCCGGTGAAGGAGTTTTGAATTCTGTGGACAACTCGTCATTGAAAGGGATGAGATTCACTTTGGCCCGGACCGGGTTTAACAGTTTTACGAGCATTCTTGCGTCAGAGTCTGAATCGTTGAGCCCTCGTATCAGCACATATTCTACAGTTATTCGATCACGTTTAGGCAGTGGAAAATCTCTCATAGCCGCTATCAATTCATCCAGGGGATACTTGTGATTTATTGGCATGATTAGACTGCGGACCTCATCACTGACGGCGTTGAGACTGACAGCCAATTTTACACGAACGCTTTTACCCAGTTCAAACATTTGAGGGACGAGACCCGAAGTTGAAACCGTGAGGTGTCTCCACGAAATCTGAGGCCCATTAGGATCAGTCATTATCTTTATGGCTCTAACCGTATTGCTGAAGTTTGCCAGGGGTTCTCCCATTCCCATAAAAACAACATTTGTGACCGCTGAATCAGTGATTTGACGCCGCACCTCCAACAATTGTCCTACTATTTCTCCAGCGGTCAGATTACGCGTAAACCCCATTTTGCCGGTGCGACAAATCCGGCATCCCATCGCGCAGCCTACCTGAGTAGAAATACAAAGAGTGTCATGATCTTCAGTCGGAATATAGACAGATTCAATTCTGGCCCCATCATCAAGCCCCAAAAGGAATTTCTTGACACCATCTTCTGATTTTAGGACCTGAAGCGTGGTAAGCCGTCCTATTCGTGCCGTGTCCGCAAGTATTTCCCGAAGCTTTTTTGAAAGGTTGGTCATGGGGTCAAAAGAAACCGAGAGTCCCTGGTAGATCCATCTCATGACTTGAGCCGCCCTGTATTTCTCCTGACCCAAAGAATGAAAGAATGACTGTGTTTCTTCGAGAGTTAACCCCGCTAGATCCACGCGGTTTTCTATCCCTGAATTATGGGTCGCTTCCGTCAAAATATCTCTATGCCACTGAAGAAATGCCCGATCTCGAACTTTGCGCTTTCTTCGGAATCAGAGCCGTGGACAATATTATTTTGTTTACTGTCGGCCCATCGAGCCCTTATTGTTCCCGGCGTCGCTTCTGCTGGGTCAGTCGCTCCCATTAGGTCTCGATTTCGCCTTATGGCGTCTTCGGCCTCCAACACCATTAAGACTAAGGGGCCGGATGTCATGAATTCAATTAGTTCCGGGAAAAACGGCCTTTCTTTGTGAACATAATAGAATCCTTCAGCCTCAGACCTGCTAAGCCGTTTCATCTTCATGGCCGCTACCCGAAACCCAGCGGACTCGAACACCGAGACTACCTCGCCAATCAATTTCTTGGCTACTCCGTCAGGCTTGATTATTGAAAGGGTTTTTTGCATTTACGGTTCCTTTGCCGAGTGAGAAATTTATTCAACTACCAAATCTAACACAGCGCATGTTGTGTTTCCAGATTGAATAGGATAATTATTGGGTCTTAGACAAACAATGCGCTATAAAGAAAATCCATGAAACTGACAAAAATTCTGGTGTTGTGCTCTATTAGCCTTGCGTGGGGCTTGTTGTTCCATGCCCCCACTTTTTCGTCAAATGATATCAAGCTCCCCAAACCTGCTCTCAAAGGGAAAATATCCGTCGAAACGGGTATGCTCAACAAAAAATCTGTTCGACATTTTGCCACGGAGCCGCTAACCATTGAACAGATTTCCCAACTGCTCTGGGCGGCTAACGGCGCTTTGCCCGTTGACGCAATCAGCGGGGCGACTTTGAAAACTTTACCGTCGGCTGGTGGAATATACCCGCTTGAAATATTTCTGCTGACAGGTGGCGGAACGGTGAAGGGATTACCGGCGGGAGTCTACAATTATAATTCTACGGGTAACTCCTTGGTCCCCATTTCTGGAGAAGACGCCAGAATGGCCCTGGCTCAGGCAGCCCTATCGCAGTTATGGCTGGCCGGAGCCCCGGCTGTTGTCGTAATCGCTGCGGCGTTCGGTAAGATGACGGCCAAATATGGGAACCGCGGAATACAATATGTCTACATGGAATCAGGGGCGTCAAACCAAAACCTTTATCTTCAGGCAGAGTCGCTTGGCCTTAGAATTGGTACGGTAGGCGCCTTTAATGAAGCGCAAGTTTCCACCGCCATGAAAATTCCATCAGGGATCACCCCTTTGCTCATCGTCGCCGTCGGCAGATAGGCATCGCTATAGCTGTTCCGAACAACAAACTTTCGAGAGATTGAGCAGTGAATTTGGGCATCGCACGAAGTGCTCTTTGTCCTTGACATAAACTCAAATCTATATAATGCTCAATACTACACTAGTATTTTCCATTCTAAAGTGTTCGCTAATCATTCTAAGGAGGTAGGTGGATGGACTGGGTTGTTTATGTCGCCCTATTGTGTGGGGGCGCGGGAGTGGCCTATAGCCTGATAACAGCGGGTTGGGTTTTTAAACAGGATGCGGGCAATGAGCGAATGAGGGAAATCTCCAGCTATGTAGCTGAAGGCGCTATGGCGTACCTGACTCGTCAGTATAAGGTTGTGGCTATTATCGCGGCTATCTTGTTTGTCATCCTATGGGTTGCCCTAGGGACGATGCCGGCAATCGGATTTTTGGTCGGATTGATTGGTTCAGGTCTTGCTGGTTTCCTGGGGATGAAAGTTTCCGTTAACGCGAACGTGCGCGTTGCCGCCGCTGCCAGTAAGAGTCTTGCCGATGCTATGGATGTGGCGTTCAAGGGCGGATCAGTTACTGGAATTGTTGTGACCGGTCTGGCTCTCCTCGGCGTTGCAGGGTTCTACATGGTTGCGAGGGGGCATGAATCAGATGCCCACAAAATTTTTACAGCGCTAGTCGGCCTGGGCTTTGGAAGTTCACTCATGAGCGTGTTCGCCCGTGTGGGTGGTGGTATTTATACCAAAGCGGCGGACGTTGGCGCCGACCTTATTGGTAAAGTGGAAGCTGACCTTCCAGAAGACGATCCCCGTAACGCGGGTGTTATTGCGGACAACGTTGGTGACAACGTTGGTGACTGCGCCGGTATGGCCGCTGACCTTTATGAAACTTACACCGTTACAATCGTGGCGGCGATGTTGCTTGGCAGCACCATCTACGGCATGGCGACCCCGGCCTTCTTTATGCCGTTACTCATCGGTGGTGTAGCCATTATCGCATCGATTATCGGGACATTCTTCGTCAAGATTAGCAGGTCCCAAAACGAAAAAGATGTTTACATAATGGGCGCTCTTTACAAAGGGATGGCGGTTGCCGGTATTCTTGCGGCAGTGGCATTCTACTTTGTGGCAGGGTATCTCCCATTGGGTAAACCTCTTGCCACAGCGTACATCATTCAGCCGACAAGTATATTCTTCTTGGCCGTGATAGGTCTGGTGCTGACCGGACTGATCGTTGTCATCACAGAATACTTCACTGGTATGTATGGTCCCGTTAAATATGTGGCGAAAGCTTCAACGACAGGTCATGGGACCAACATCATCGCCGGTCTTGCCATCAGCATGATCTCGACAGTGCTCCCTGTCCTGGTTCTAGCAGCGTCCATCATGATTGGATACGCGATTGGCGGTGGCTTCACCGGGAGCACCGGAACTGGACTTTACGGAATAGCCGTTGTCGTTGTCTCCATGCTGTCAATGACTGGTATAGTTGTCGCAATTGATTCATACGGGCCAATTACGGACAATGCCGGTGGTATCGCTGAAATGGCTGAATTGTCGGAAGAAGTTCGTAATAGGACTGACCCGCTTGATGCCGTTGGTAATACCACAAAAGCCGTTACGAAAGGATACGCGATCGGTTCAGCCGCCTTGGCTGCCCTAGTTCTTTTCGCGGAGTACACAAGAGCCATAGAAGGTCTGTCAGGAAAGGCGGTAGCTTTCGACCTGTCTGACCCGAAAATCCTCGTTGGTCTGTTAATCGGGGGGATCATTCCTTACTTCTTTGCAGCCCTCTGTATGCTCGCCGTTGGTAAAGCCGCCGGGTCAATCGTAGAAGAAGTTCGCAGACAATTTCGTGAAATCAAAGGCCTAAGAGAAGGTCTTCCCGGTGTCAAGGCCGAATACGGTAAATGCGTAGACATCGTTACTGCGGCGGCGCAGAAAGAAATGGTCATCCCATCCCTGCTGCCGGTTGTGATACCTTTGGTCGTAGCTTTTATCCTCGGCAAGGAAGCCCTCGGTGGTATGCTTATCGGTAGCATCGTTGTCGGTTTGTTCCTGGCTATTGCCATGACAACTGGTGGGGCTACCTGGGACAACGCCAAAAAGTATATCGAAGACGGATATTTTGGCGGTAAAGGTGGAGAAGCTCACAAGGCAGCGGTTACCGGTGATACCGTAGGTGACCCCTACA
Source organism: Deltaproteobacteria bacterium (assembly GCA_021777225.1). GTDB lineage: Bacteria > Desulfobacterota > Desulfomonilia > Desulfomonilales > Desulfomonilaceae > CAJBEZ01. The sequence continues at coordinate 5,067 of JAJYDQ010000051.1, read as the reverse complement.
AGGATACAGCCGGCCCGGCCCTAAACCCAGTCATCAAGGTTGTCAACATGGTGGCTCTACTGCTGGTTCCGTTTATCGTTAAATAGTTTAACTGGTCGCTCAGACCATACTTGAACCACAAGCCAGGGACGTTTCTGTAAAGGAGCGCCCCTGGCTTTGTTTCGGACTTATTCAAGTTCCGAGATTTCATTAGCGCATCGGGTTCAGAACCAACTCGTGGTAGAATCCGATTCAGCCCCGAACATATCCGTCCAGTCACGAGAATATCTGTAAACTTGTCCAAGTCCATACAATGAAAGAGTCAGGAAAACGGTTTGATCAGCGTCTCTAATCCGGTGGGTAATCGGGTCCTGTTCACGGGCTTCAGAATATCGGAGCAGAACACTCCAGCATTGTGGGTGGTAATCTAGGCCGAGGCTCGTAAAATACGCGAAGTTGAACTGGTGCGTATACTGATTCTCAAGAAAAAAATCTATGGCCGATGTAACCTTAACCTGCAAGTTAAGATTGGTCTGACGGTTGAGATCTTCGCGGAGTTCATCCTCGGCGAACTGGTGAAGAATTTGAATAGTGTCGCCTCGATGGTCCATGACCCCAAGATTTACAGAATAACTCCTGGCTCGGTTCATTACTGGGTCATACTCTGCCTGGGCCCTTAAATCCAGTAGTGAATGGGGCCTGATGGAAAGTTCAGCCTGGGTGTTTGTCCAGTGCGATTTGAGTGGAGATCTCTCTCCTAAGGGGTCTTCAGCAGTCCTTGTATTGTGGAAATCGTATCCTTGGGATAGGCTTAAAGACGCGAAATCCAAATACTGACCATCAGAAACACGGCCGACCAATGACTGCCGGACTTCAGCAGTAAGTAGGCTAACCTCATCCATGCGATCGCTCTCGTCAAAATATGGGTATGTCTGGCGGCTCCGGAGAGGCCTGTATGTCCATGCCACCCTGGGTCGTATGGTATGCTTTATTTTTTGAAAACCAAACAATGAACCTTCGTAAATCTTGTCAATATCGGTGAATGCGTCACTATTAATCTGATAGAGATCAGCCCTGAACGAATTGATGGAACTAACGCTCTTGTCATGTTCGTAATAATCACCGGCATAACCTCGAGCAAAATATGTCATAGATGGATCAAACTTCAGGTACTGTCCAAACGAAATCGGTAGACTTAGACGGGGGTCCCACTGTAACCGAGACCCTGACCAAGCTTCGTTCATTAATGGGGCGTGGAAATAATTGTAAATCAGATTGGAACTTAAATAGAATGGCGTATAAGGGATCTGCCTGGCAAAAAGAGTCGATGTAAGTATTGGAAGATTCTGAACAGTTCTCGCATTGTCGGGCAGATCAAGGTTATCAAAGTATCGCGCTTCAGCCTGCAGGAGAAAGGTGTTTGTCTGGCGATACAGGACAGCATTGGATTCCATGTAACGCACACGAAGCCGCTTGTCGAAACGACCACCCCAAACATCAAAATAATTTCTGTCGGAAACCCATTGGACATTTGTCTTGAGACGGGCTGCGCCTGACAAGTCCTGGTCATGACGCCATACAGCGAAAAACAGGTTCTTTATGGGGTCGGAAGGCGGGCCGTACTTCCAATCATAAGTATATTCACCGTAAAAGCGTCCTTTTAGATCGTCACTGGGATTGTATCGAAATTCCAGCCCAGTTTGAAAAGCGCGTCTGGAACAGAACCTTGGAGAAATCGTGGCGTCTACACTTGGAGAAATGTTCAGAAAAAATGGCAACCTAAAATCGAGACCTCTCAAAGAACTGCTGGCTGTAGAGGGCATTAGAAATCCTGTCTGTCGTTCGCGCTTCGCTGGGTATATTAGCCAGGGCAGATAAAATACGGGGATGTCCTTGATGTAGAAAAAACCATGCTTTAGAGTTCCATAGCCTTCAAGGGTCACATCTAAATCTTTTCCAGTGATTTTCCAATCAGGAGTAGCCCCGTCGCAGGTGGTAAAACTCCCTTCCCTGACGACGTAATCCGAGGAGCCTCTTTTTTCCAGTTCTTTGCCTTCAAGATAGATATGTTGGCGTGTCAGGAGAAGTTTGCCATTAAAAATAACGCCGGTTGAAGCTTTAAGGTTTATCGTAACCTTTTCAGCTTCAATGACATCGGATCCTGCTCGAACTATTACACCGCCGGTTGCAGATAGTTCTCCTGTCTTTGCTTCATAAACAATACTGTCAGCACGAAGCCTGGTGTTACCCTGGCTCAATGCCACATTACCACGAGCGGTGTAAGTGTTGGTCTTGTAGTTGTATGAGAGGCGTTCCGCCGACATTTTGACCGGCAAATCGTGAGGAAGAATGGAAGATGGAATAGTCTTTTCTGTGGGACTTTGTTCCAATGCGACAGCAAGGCAGGGCTGGATCTCCGCAATCACAAAAATTGCGATGACCGCCAAGATGCGAATAACATTTCTAATTGATCCGTTACGAGGTGTCACTCGTCGTTTTTCCCACAGGCTCTCCGAACAGGGCCTATCATGTACAGAGAACCGGCAGCGACAATCACGTCATCCTTGCCGGCTTGTTCAAGTAAGGCCCAGAAACCAGCTTCTATAGAATCGATATGGTTTGCAGGCGTGCCCAAACTACGTATAAGGTTACAGAGGGCTTCAGGTTCCAGGCTTCGGTCGCTGCGAGGGGCGACACAGATGACTTTTTCGGCGACTGGAGCGATTGTGCGAACAAGTGTCTCAACATTTTTGTCTTTTAATATTCCAAGAAGGAACAAGGGCTTTTGACCTGGGTAACGCTTGGCTAAAGCGCTCTTAAGTAATCTCATGCCTTCTGGGGTGTGCGCTCCGTCAATAATGACATCGGGCTCGCGTCGCAACAACTCGAATCTGCCTGGAAATTGTGTGACTGACATAGCTTCACGTATTGCAGTCTCAGAAATGTTGTAGCCCAGTTCTATGAGTTCTTCCACAACCCGTATGGCCAAGGAAGCGTTTTTCATTTGATGTGCGCCGGTCATCGCAAGTCGTAGTCCTGGAATGGACAAATCCCTGGATTTGTAATCAAATGTGTTTATAGAAGTCCTGACACCTGTGAAATCGCGTCCAAATTCAAAAACAGGGGCACATATTGTTTTTGCAGTCGCCAGGATCACCTCTCTGGCCTGGCGCCGACTCGCCCCGGTAACAACAGGAACTCCCGCCTTGATTACCCCGGCTTTTTCGGTGGCGATAGCTCTTACGCCAGTTCCGAGGTAATCTTCATGTTCTCTGGAAATATCTGTTATTACGCTGACCAAAGGATTAATGGTATTGGTTGCGTCAAGCCTACCGCCGAGTCCTACCTCAATCACCGCCAGATCAGGCTTGGCCGCCGCAATACGATCAAACGCGATTGCTGTGGTGTATTCAAAAAAAGTAGTTCGCTCACGGTCATACAGAGGCCTTATCTTTTCAGTAGCCTTTATCATTTCATCTTTTGATATAAATTTTCCACGTATACGAATACGTTCTCTAAAATCATTCAAATGGGGTGAGGTATAAAGAGCTGTGCTGTACCCGGCAAGAGTCACAATAGCGTTAATGAAAGAAGATGTAGACCCCTTTCCATTGCTACCGGCCACATGAACCGATTTGAATTTATCTTGGGGATTTCCAATAGCCTCCAGCAATACAGAGATGTTCTCCAGTCCCAACAAAATGCCGAAACGGTCAAAACTGTACAAGAAATCAATAGTTTTAGAATATTCCCGGTCTAAATCGACAGGGAACCCCTGGGCCTGTGGCATTGGATCTCCTCCGGCGAGTGCATCTAATATTGGCCGAAATTAATATCACAGAGTTGAAGGGGCGTCAAGCCAGACAAGACGCTAATGTAGTGTATTAATTGATAAAATCTTACCAGCTACTTCTGCTAAAGCGCTTGAGCAAGCCTTGATATCATGGCCTCCCAATGAGAGTCACCTCGATAGATGACAATTCTTCCGTTAGCGCCGACAAGTTCCTGCTTTTTTTTGTCTGCTTTCATTTTGAACTTGTCCGCCAAAATTGAGGCCAATTCGGAAGGCTTTTTCATGTGAACGGTCCCGACGATCTTGATATCAGGATTCCCTTCCAGAAGAGCGGGAATGGTGTTTACAACATCTTTATCAAACCAGCAGTCAAAATATACGATTTTTGACAATCTGGTTCGAAACACTTCCGCATAGGGGTCGTTCTTGGGACTCTTCGCAAGCCAATTTCCAACTGAATCAAGAACTCGACCACCGCCGGAAAAGCCGGCTAGCGTTATAGCGGTCCTGTTTTTGTCAATATTCGGGAAAGTCCTCTTTAATGATTTGAAAAGACCGTTTACCGTCTTAAAAAGAAGCTCAGGGTGATCACCGTCCTTGAGTGTGAAAGAACTCCATCGGGCCTTTGATCGATTTGCTATTGAGATGTATGGTGTATCCACGAAACCAACGAACAGGAATGGGCGATTGGGTCTTTTTGCGGCCAGAGTTTCAATCTGCTTTCGAAAGTCTCTATAATAGTCTTTAGAACTCATTCCGTGGAAGTATAATATAAGTTCCACATTGTCGAATTTTCGGAAATCATAGTCTCCTACAATCCAGACGTATCTGAATTCATCATCCCACGGTCCCACCCGGTAACGCTGATACGGTATTTCACCTTTTTGATTTACCAACAAGGCCCGGCCCCGGAGCTTCGGTATGTCCATATGGTCACGTACAGCCAGTGAGTAGGAGACAATTGAACATGAAAACAGAGGGGCAATTATAACGAATATGAGGAACGCTCTAAGACAGCGGCTAAAAGAGCCTCCAATTAACCTCATCAAGGGACGATGGGTAACGCAACTTTGCCGTGTCAAACGCATAGGGATGAAAATCCTTTCAAGGTCGAGGATTTCCCTCCCCAATTTAAACCATTTTACAAGTTTGTGATTAATGTGTCAATGTGACATAGATTCAGTGTAGGGAGCAAATAGAATGTCCTGTTTTATAGCACATAATTTGTCCGGTTTAATAAGTCCCGATGGAGGTGGCTTATGCGCCGGGCAGAGTTGGTGCAGGAGATTCGGAAG
>JAJYDQ010000050.1 GCA_021777225.1 Deltaproteobacteria bacterium | reverse complement strand
GGCGATACTACGAGCTAGTCCGCCCGACCGCTTACAGTTAAGGGCCACTGAAATGACGGATACAAAACAAAAGGGTGACACATCATACTTGCCAAGGTCGTGGGGCCACAAGTCTGGTCGAAACCCCAATAAGAATGATACGTCTGGGTCTTTCCATTCCGGCGCTTCCGGCCTTGTTTCGCACCATGAGGATTTTGATGAAGGGCCGACAACGGATTATCTGGATCAGGCGCCCTGGCGGGTTCACGACGAATCAGGTGACCACATTAGTTCGTCTGATTCGGCTGAAAATGGAGAGTCTGTTGAATTCCTGGATGTTGAAGAATTCCATGACGAATTGGCGTCGGTTGAGGAAACAGGTCAATTTGGCTACGTGCAGACTACCGTATTAACGCCCCAGGATCGAGATCACCATCTGACGGTCACGCGTATCACCGGAATAAGATTTGGTTATGCGTGCAAGGTTTACCATTTTGACGCGGGTGACATCGCTCTCGATTATGGAGACTGGGTCGTCGTAAAGACGGAGAAAGGCTTGGGCTTGGGGCAGGTCGCAGTTCCTCCCTTTGAAAAGGCAATTGACGCTGGGCAGGCAGAGGCTTTAAGAAAAATCGTTCGTAAAGGCGCAAAAGTCGACGTTGATCAAAAGGAGCGCTGCTGTCAGCGGGAATCTGAAGCTTACGTTTACTGTCTTGACAGAATTGAGGAACTTGGTCTGCCAATGAAACTGGTTTCGGTTGAGTGTTTTTTTGATTGTTCGAAGTATGTGTTTTACTTTACATCCGAAGGCCGGGTGGATTTTAGAGAACTCGTAAAACTCCTCGTCTCCAGGTTCCCGGTACGTATAGAGATGCGTCAAATTGGCGTCCGGCACGAGGCCAAGATGACCGGCGGAATCGCTTGTTGCGGGCAGGAACTGTGTTGCTCAAGATTTCTAACTGACTTCAGGCCGGTATCCGTCAAGATGGCAAAGAACCAGAACCTTTCCTTGAACCCCACAAAAATCTCCGGGGTTTGCGGTCGACTCATGTGCTGCCTGAGTTACGAACACGATATTTATGAAGACTTCAGCAAAAGCCTGCCCAAAGTTGGAAAACTTGTCGCTACATCCAAAGGAGAAGGTTTTATAATCAAACACAGCCCGCTCGAAGAAACTGTGCTCGTAAAGATGGCTGACGACTCTACAATAGAGGTTAGGCCAGAGGACATACTCGGTGAACTGGAACCTGAGACCCCGAAAAGGAGTGGAGCTTCTGGTTCAGTCGTCCCAAAAGCATCAAAAAAGGGCCAAAACAAGAAGCGTCACAGCGATTTGCCGGGTGAGGAAAATTGAAACTGGAGTCTGGTTTCTACCGACAAAGCTTGCATTGCGGAAATTGATCCTCCTGTTTAACCCCAATCTGAAGGATAGTCTTTATGAAACGAGTAATTCTTGGGACCGCCGGTCACATTGATCACGGCAAAACCCAACTGGTCAAGGCTCTCACAGGAATAGACACAGACAGACTGAAGGAAGAAAAGGAAAGGGGTATCAGCATAGAACTGGGGTTTGCGTATCTTGACCTGGGCTCGGATGTCAGAATCGGAATAGTAGACGTCCCAGGCCACGAGAGATTCGTCCGCCAGATGGTCGCAGGATCTGGCGGCGTTGATATAGCGGCCCTGGTGGTAGCGCTAGATGAAGGAGTAATGCCTCAGACGGTCGAGCACCTTGATATATTGTGTTTGTTGGGGATAAAACACGGCTTGGTTGTGCTTACAAAATTGGATCTTGTTGACGAAGAGCTTGCCCTCCTGGCCGAAGAAGATGCGAAAGACCTTGTAAAAGGGACCTTCCTTGAAAATGCTCCTATGGTTCGCGTTTCCGCTCGAACTGGAGAAGGTATCGAAGAACTCAAAAGAGTAATATTGGAACTTAGCAGGAAGACCGGCCAAAGATCAGTTCACGGTCTGCTAAGGTTACCTGTTGACCGTGTTTTTAGTCTAAAAGGTCATGGGACGGTCGTTGCAGGCACCTTGATTTCGGGGACCATTTCAACGGGCGATGAGATTGAAATCTTGCCTCAGGCGGTTCGATCCTCAGTAAGATCTATTGAATCGCACAAGCAATTTGAACAGCAATCCTTTCCAGGAGAACGGGTAGCGGTAAATTTGCGCGGTATTGAGCAGGATGAAGCTCATCGAGGTAACGTGATCACTCACCCTGGAGAATTTAGACCATCATACATAGTTGATGTGAGGCTCACGTCATTGAATCGAAGTTCAATCAAGCTGACCAACCTCAAGAAGGTTAGGCTGCATCACTATACAACGGACGTTGAAGCCACCATTGCATTTCCTGATAGGGACTTGCTCGAACCCGGAGAAGAGGTCCTGGCGCAATTGCGTACATCGGCCCCTATTGTGCCTGCCACCGGTGACCGGTTCGTGATTAGGGCCATATCTCCTTCTGTTACGTTGGGAGGTGGGGTAATCTTGAACCCAAGAGCCCCGAAACTTCGGGCCAGATCGGTCAAAACATTCCTCGAATCCGAAAGGGAAGATGATACTGGTGTAATATCATCACTTGTAAAAGGCTCAGGGGTAAATGGCCTTAACAAGAACGAATTGCTAGGCATGTCGGCGTTTTCGGCTTCGCGCCTGGACAAGACTCTTGACAAACTCAGGACAGCAAGAATGATCATTCAGTTAGACTCCACGGAACGCAGGCTTGTTCACCGTGACTTCGTGGATCTTATAGAGAAAAAAATAACTGATCGACTTGCTCATTTTCACATGGATAATCCCCTAAAAGAGGGTATCTCAAAACAGGAACTCAGATCGCTAACACCGGGCAGTGACCGACTTTTCAAAGTTGCTCTCGACGATCTAATTTCCAAAGGCTTTCTTGTCGATCAGGGAGACACCATCAGGGTATCTACGCACAAGGTCAGATTAAAAGACAACGAGAAGAGCGTTCGCGAAAAATTGTTCGCTACACTTCGTCAACAGGAGAATTCGCCGCCACTTTTCAAAGAATTGGCAGTTCAGGTAGGGGCTGACCTCAAGCAGGTTAAGGTTTTGCTCAGCGTCTTGGAAAAAGAAGGGAAAATTGTAAAAATTAAAGAAGAAATGTATTTCTCTACAGAATTTATAAAAAGCGTAAAAGAAAAACTGATAAAGCGTCTAAAGGATGAAGGATCCATAACCCCGTCAAAGTTTCAGGAGATAACTAAAAGTTCACGAAAATACAATATCCCACTTCTGGAATACTTTGATCGCGAAAAGATTACTCTGAGGATTGGTGATCAGCGTGTGCTTAGGGGGGCTGGCAACTCTACAGAAGCCCCGGTAGAGGCATAAAACCGAGCGAGATCCTTGATCTTTTCAAGGCATTCATTTCTTATGGCATTGAACCGCTTGGCGTTCACAGGCGTTTTGTCATCAATGTACTTGGTAATTGCCCATGCTTGTTGATCAAGGGAGGTGTACACGGAGTCAAGAATTTTAAGCCATTTGCTTCGGTTTCCCGAATGCATGGAAGCCTCTACCAGGTTGATTTTGGCCCTGATGATCCTGATCCTCTTTTGAATATTGGCGACTGTTTGGACTGCCGATGACTTGTCCAAAGCTCCCGTTACGAACGCATCTCCGACCATTCCGAGTAACAGAAAGGAATCGTTGGCATAAGCCGTAGCGGTCTGCGCAAAGGCATCACCAAGTGTTTGCTGATCAGTGAATGCGCTTTGGACCGACATCGCAATGATAAAAGCTACTAGAAAAAATGAAACACGATTCATCGCGCTAATTGACACCCAGATCATTTATAGAAACTTTATTTCATAAAAATAGCATGACTATTGGAAGGAGACAACCTCATTAATGAAAATACTGTTACACGCTTGCTGCGCGCCATGTCTGGTGATCCCTTATGATGACCTCTCAAAAGAGGGGCACGAAGTGACCTCTTTGTTTTTCAACCCGAATATACATCCATACAGCGAGAACTTGAGACGGCAAGACGCTTTCAATTCTTATACCGACGCAAATGGAATTCGCATAATGGAGGATGAAACTGGAATTGAAATGGAGGAGTGGTTTCGGGAAGTAGTGTTTAGAGAATCACAGAAATGTTGGGTCTGTTTCAATTTCAGGATGGATACGGTTGCTCGTCTTGCTGAGTCGAAAGGTTTTGACGCGTTTTCGACTACCCTTTTCTACAGCCGTTTTCAAAAACATGACTTGCTAAAAACAGCCTGTGAGGCAATCGCGGAAAAGCGTCAAATACCGTTGGTGTATAGAGACTGGCGCACCGGATGGAACGAGGGTGTGAGGCGGTACAGGAAACTCGGTCTTTACCGTCAGAAATATTGCGGTTGTGTGTACAGTGAAAAGGAACGGGCAAAAAAAATAATTTGAGGTGATAAAAATCAATTAATGTTTTTCCAGGGAATTGGTCTGTTGCCTATCCGCCACAAACTGAGTTATAAATGTAGCTCTTCACTTTCTGGGTTGTGGGAACAGGCTAATGATATCTTTTCAAACGTGTGGTGGGCCATTGAAAATTGCGTACGTTTGTTCGACCGCAATGTTTTTGTTGTTGAATCTCGCCATCTCAGCGTTTTCCGGATCTCTGGACGAATCGGAAGTGAATGGGGCCGGGCGTCGCAAACCATGGATAATGGTAGGACTTTCTACGGACGGATGTTCTGGTGGTTGTAAACGTCTCCGTTCGGTCATCAGTGAGATGAGTGGGAACGATAATGTGGTGACCATGGATTTCAGGAGCGTCACTTTCGAAATAATATCCGACCTGGACCCTGAATTCCTGATTTTGAGCCCCCAAGGCACTCCATGGTGCAGGTACATAGGCCCCACGGGTATTGCCCTGCAAAATTTTTTATGGCTGATTCCACAAATCGCTGAAGAGCTAGATGTGCCAATTCTTGGTATTTGCGGAGGGCATCAGGCTATTGCGCTGGCATTTGGCGGCAAGGTCGGTCCGATACGAGCCGGAATTGACGATTGCATGCCTTATTCGCGTGACCGGCAATCCGGTGTCGCCAAATTAAGTCAGAATGAACATGACCCGATTTTCGTTGGACTTGACAGCAAAATTAGTATACTGGAAAGCCACTACGATGAAGTTAAAGCGTTACCACCGGGTTTCGTTCTCCTCGCATCGGAGCGAACTAGTCGTAATCAAATTATTCGCCATCCCTACAAACCGGTCTATGGTATTCAGGGTCATCCGGAGAGCTTCCTCGGCGCAAGGCCGGATGGCGGAGCCATCATTCGAAATTTCTTACACATAGCTGAAACGTATAACAAAAATGTCAGAAATTTGGATAAAACTAGAGACATCAAAGTCTCTTTAAATATGATTACAAAACGCATTAAATAACGAACGTGGGTATTTTTTGCCATGAACCCCACGAGTATTGACATTGGCGGCATTTTTTAGTCGCTCTTGACTGTAAACACGGAGGTTGCCTATGGGCGATGAAGATCAGAAGATTTTAGTCGTAGGTGGTGGAATCAGTGGGATTACGGCTGCTGTAGAAGCCGCAGAAACGGGCGCTAATGTGGTCATAGTGGAACGGAATCCTTACTTGGGAGGCCGCGTGGCCCAACTCAATCAGTATTTCCCCAAACTGTGCCCACCAACATGTGGTCTTGAGATCAATTTTCGTAGAATCAAGAATAATCCCAAGATTTCCTTTTTTACTCAAACTGAAATCCTTTCTATCTCCGGAAAACCTGGAGACTATTCAGTCGAAATTAGGGTGAATCCAAGATACGTCAACGACAACTGCACTGCGTGCGGCAAGTGCGCAGAAGTATGCGAAACAACTGTGCCGAATCAAATCAACTATGGGATGGATTCTGCAAAAGCCGCTTACTTGCCCCACCAGATGGCGTATCCGTTCAAGTATGTCATCGATTCCGGAATAATTGGCACTGATGAAGCGGTTAAATGCGCTCAGGCTTGCCCTTACAACGCGATAGATTTGGAAATGAAGCCTGAAACATTGAACATTCAGGTTGGAGCAATTGTCTGGGCCACTGGCTGGGACCCTTACGAAGCGGAAAAAATCGATTACCTGGGTTTCGGGCGACTCCCTAATGTTTTGACTAGTGTAATGTTTGAAAGACTGGCTGCAATCAATGGCCCCACTGCTGGAAAGATGGTACGGCCTTCCGACGGCAAGGAAATCAAGAGTGTAGCTTTTGTTCAGTGCGCAGGATCCAGAGACGAAAATCATCTGGCTTACTGTTCCGGAGTTTGTTGTCTGGCTTCATTGAAGCAATCGACTTATATCCGGGAACGGGTACCGGACAGCAAAGCTTTTATATATTACATCGATATTCGAGCCATGGGAAAATATGAAGACTTCTACACCAAAGTAAAACAGGACGAAAATCTTTCACTTATTAAAAGTAAGATAGCCCGGATAACTGAAGACAAAGAATCAGGTGGGCTTCTTGTTGAAGGAGAGGACGTTTCCGCAGGCTCTAAAGTCAGTCAGGTCGTGGACCTTGTTGTCCTGGCGATAGGAATGCAGCCCGGAACTTCTAAGATTAAGCCGAATCTGGAAATGAATTACGATGACTTCGGTTTCGTTACCGGATCGGGAACGTCCGGAATCATTCCAACCGGATGTGTCAAAGCGCCGATGGAAGTGGCGGCATCTCTCCAGGATGCTACGTCTGCCGCTCTCAAGGCGATACAAGTGGCGGTGCGGAGGTAACTTATGGATCAAAATATTGGTGTTTATTTGTGTTCAGGCTGCGGAATCGGAGAAGCCATAGATTTTGACGCGCTATCCGGCGTCGCTGAAGAATCGGGTGTCGCAAAGATTTACGCTCACGCTTGTATGTGTGGCGCTGAAGGGTCCAAAGTGATTAGGGACGACATATCGTCCGGCGCAGTTAATTGTGTCGTTTTAGGAGCCTGCTCAGGCAGGGTAAAATCTGAAATTTTTGCGTTTGATCCCATGCAAACTATAATTGAAAGGGTCAATCTGCGTGAACATGTCGCGTGGTGCCAACCGGCCGGCCATGAAGACACCCAGGCCATGGCCGAAGACTACGTTCGAATGGGGATAGTACGGGTCCAGAAATCGACCCTACCCACTCCCTATCTGGAAGCTTTAGACAAAACCGTGCTCGTAGTTGGTGGAGGCTCAGCCGGAATGCAGGCTGCGCTTGACGCTGCAAAAGCAGGTTACAGCGTTAAGTTGGTGGAGAAGGAGCCAGAACTCGGTGGACACATGGCCAAATGGCACAAATGTTTACCACTCCATCCACCGTACCATGAGATTGAAGATATAGAGTTGTCCTTAACTATCCAGGAAATCGAGAGCTACCCAAATATCGAGATATTTAAGAACTCTACGATTGAAAAAATTTCCGGTGCCCCCGGGATGTTTGATGTAGCCCTCAACAACGGTGGCGCCACACATCGCGTCGGCTCCATTGTTCTTGCCGCAGGTTGGAAGCCTTACGACGCCACAAAATTGGGAAACCTTGGTTTTCAGAAAATTCCTGACGTGGTAACCAACGTACAAATCGAAGAAATGGCCAAAGCCGGCTCTCTTACCTGCCCGTCAGACGGTAAGGTTCCCTCTGTAGTGGGTTTCATTCAATGCGCTGGATCACGCGACCCCGACCACCTTCCTTATTGCAGCGCCGTCTGCTGCAGGGTTTCTCTAAAACAGGCCATGTATTTTAAGGAACAAAACGAGGAAACAAAGGTCATCGTTTTCTATAAAGACATGAGAACACCTGAGCAGGCTGAGGAGTTTTACAAACAGGTCCAGAAAGCAGGCGTAATTTTCGTTAAGACTGATACGTCAAAAATTTCTGTCAATGAAGGTTCAGAACTGAAGATTTCCGTAGAAACCATAGACGAGCTTCTAGGCGAACCCATCCAGATGGAAGTTGACATGTTGGTGCTGGCGACCGGTATGCAGCCTACCGTTCTGGATGATCCCATACTAAACCTGGAATATCGGCAGGGACCCGCATTACCTGCATTGAAGTACGGCTTCCCTGATTCACATTTTGTCTGTTTCCCCTATGAAACCAGAAGGACCGGGATCTATACAGCCGGGTGTGTCAGGCAGCCCATGACCTGCACAAGGTCAAAAAATGACGGGACAGGCGCTGCGCTTAAAGCAATACAATGCGTGGAACTTACTTCACAGGGTAAAGCTGTTCACCCAAGGGCCGGTGACCTTTCTTATCCCAATCTGTTTATCCAAAGGTGCACGCAGTGTAAGCGCTGTACGGAAGAATGTCCATTCGGGATGTATAACGAAGACATCAAAGGGACACCCCTTCCCCATCCCACCAGATGCAGACGTTGCGCTATATGCATGGGCTCATGCCCGGAGAGAATCATTTCCTTTAACAATTATTCCGTGGACATGATCGGGTCTATGATCAAATCAATCAGCGTACCTGATGAATACGAAGAAAAACCCAGGATAATAGGACTAATTTGTGAGAATGACGCCTTCCCGGCAGTTGATATGGTTGGATTAAACAAACTCCAGTATCCGCCATGGGTCCGTTTTATACCTTTGCGCTGTCTGGGATCAATAAACCTTGTGTGGATTGCGGATGCTCTGTCCAAAGGAGTCGATGGCATAGTCCTTTTCGGATGTAAATTTGGCGATGATTACCAATGCCACTTCATTCAGGGCAGTGAACTTGCAGATACCAGAATGAGCAAAATCAAGGAAACTCTTGATCGTCTCGTCCTTGAATCTGATCGTATCAGGCTGGAGCAGATTTCGATCGACGATTATTACAGGATTCCACAAATCCTGGAGGAATTTACCGCTAGACTAGAAGAACTCGGGCCCAACCCGTACAAGGGCTTCTAAACGAAGGATGCGAAATGGAAACTAGAATACCATTCCTGGAAGTCAGTGACGCGATAGTAATGTCAGGAGCAGAGACCTTGTACTGGTGCATGCAGTGTGGGCTCTGTACAGGCTCCTGTCCATGGAGGCTTGTACCCGGCGAAGCGTCTGAACAGTTCAATGTCAGGTTAGTTCAACGTATGGGACAACTCGGCATTGAAGGTTTTGAATCTGAAAACTGCCTTTTTGCATGCACGACCTGCCGCACTTGTGTGGACAGGTGCCCTAGAGGCGTTGACATCATAGGTAATATTCAGGGCATGCGTAGCATGTTGGCCGAGGTTGGAACAATCCCCGGAAGCTTGAAACCAATTGTTGGTAGTCTTCATTCACAAGGCAACCCCTGGTCAGGCCCGAGGGAAAAACGAACCGAATGGACGGAAGGCCTCAGTATTCCAACATTCTCTGAAGATACGGAATATTTTCTTTTTGTATGTTGCACTTCCTGTTACGATATTAGGAGTCGTAACATAGCAAAATCAGTTGTAAAGGCACTCCGGACGGCGGGTATCTCTTTCGGGATTATCGGAGCTGAAGAAAGCTGCTGCGGAGAATCCATTAGAAAGGTCGGAGACGAAGCCCTATTCCAGAAACTAGCTGAATCTAACATCAGCCTTTACAATGGGAAGGGCGTCAAAAAGATAATTGTCACATCTCCGCATTGTCTATATACGTTCAAGAACGAATACCCCGATCTTGGTGGGAAATGGGAAGTGTATCACTACACTGAAGTCCTGGCTGACGCCATAAAATCTGGAAAGATCAAACCCTCCGGAGACGCTGCGGGTCGCGTGGCTTTGCACGATCCCTGTTACCTCGGAAGACACAATGATATTTACGACCAACCGCGTGAACTTATTGAATCTCTTCCCGGGGCCGAACTATGCGAACTATCCCGAAACCGTAAAAACAGTCTTTGCTGCGGTGGAGGCGGCGGCAGAGTTTGGATGGAGACCAAGGCCGGAGAGCGTTTTGCAGAACTACGCATCTCGGAGGCATTAGACGCCGGGGCTAACATTTTGGCTACCGCGTGTCCTTACTGCATAACCATGTTGGAAGATTCATGCAACGTTATGGGAAAATCCGACCAGCTTAAAGTTATGGACCTCTCGGAACTGTTGGCAGAAAAGTTGTAGGAGTTTTATGATGTCTTGAGTTTGGTCTGGATCATAAAACCAAATCATATTGACGAGGCAGGAGTCAGACTCGGACCCGAGACATCCTCCTTTTACTGATTTTTTGTAATTCCATGAGAATTATGCAGATCTGCAAATATATCCTGTTTTCGCGGTCTCGACCGATCAGTATGTTGGGCGGTTTCACAAGAGTATCATCCCTTTGGGAGGGTAAAATAGAAGGTTGAGCCTTTTCCGAGTTTCGAATCTACCCATATCCTTCCCCCGTATCGTTCCACTATTTTCCTGCATGTGGAAAGACCAATACCTGTACCGCTTGGCCCGGATAAGTCTTTTACTCTCTCAAACATGTTGAAAATGCGGTCCAGATACGGGGGCTCAATTCCAATGCCGTTGTCACTGACCGAGAATTCATACTCAGACTCTTTGGATACAAAACCAATGTGAATTCTGAGAGGTTCCAACTCTCTATATTTGATCGCGTTACCGATGAGATTCTGGAATATTTGGACTAGTTGAGAAGCATTGACCTTGACTGATGGCAGGGTATCGCTAGTTATTATTGCTCCGCTTTTCTTGAGTAACAACCCCAAGTTAGATATAGCATCTGCCAGACACACGTTGCAATCCGTCACATCATAGGACACTGGAGTGAGTGTAAGTCGTGAGTATGCAAGCAGACCCTGGAGCATGGCATCCATTCGCAGTACCAAATTTATCGCCTTTGCCATACACTTTCGTCCTGTATCCTCAATGGTGTTCTTGGTAAGTCGTTCCAGGACCTTGAGGTAGGCGCCTATGGCTACCAGAGGTTCTCTGAGATCATGGGCTGCCACGTACGCAAATTGCTCGAGATCTTTGTTGCTACGTTCGAGTTCCTGTGTTCTTTGTCGAAGGACTTCTTCAGCTTGTTTCCGCTTGGTAATGTCTCGGCAGACTCCTCTATAACCTCTAAATTCTCCAAAAAAATTAATTATGGGGACCCCACTGATTTCCAGAAAAACACTGTGGCCGTCCCTATGTATGTGCTTAATCTCCAGACCCTTGAAAGGCCTAATAGAAGTAACAATTTCCTTTACATTATCAGAAATCCGTTCCGCTTCTTCCTTACTCATGAAACTCGGAAAGGTGGATCCAAGAGCGACCTCAGGTTCGTAGCCTAATAAATCTCCTATTTTAGGACTGAAATAGGTGTAAACGCCATTTTGGTCCACCTCCCACACAAGGTCACTCATGGCTTCGACTAGATCCCGGAATCGATTCTCGGATTCACGCAATTCGGTGGTTCGTAGCTCTACCATTTCCTCGAGACGTTCACTGTATTGTTTCAATTCCGCTTCGGCCTGCTTGCCTTTCGTTATATCCGCAATGACTCCAACAACCTTGGTAGGTTTAAGGTCAGGTCCCAGGATACTGGTAGTCGAGAGGTCAGCCCAAAGAACACTCCCATCCTTTCTAAGATAACGTTTCTCAAACCTATATGAACCTTTTTCCCCAGACATTAGGGCTTCCAGGTTCTGATTGGAAATTTCCCTGTCGTCAGGATATGTAATCTCAGCAAATGTATGTTCGAACAATTCCGACTGGTTGTAACCGAGCATTGTTAGGAGAGCCTGATTGACCTGCACAATTTTTCCATCCCGGTCAAGCACATTTATTCCCACTCCAGCGTTTTCAAAAACGCCTCTATAATGTTCTTCACTATCTTTTAAGGCCTGTTCGCTCTCTTTCAGTTTCGTGATATCCGCAACAACGGCTATCGCCCTAACTGGTTCGGAATTTGCGTCCATGATACTGGTGGTGGAAACGTCTCCCCAAAGAACGCTCCCATCCTTTCTAAGATAACGTTTCTCGAGCCTACACGAATTTTTTGTCCCAGACATCAGAGCTTCCAGGTTCTGATTGGAAATTTCTCTATCGTCAGGATGGGTGATTGCCTCGAACGTGCATTGGGTGAGATCTCCTTCCATATAACCGAGCATATCCAACAAAGCCTGATTTACCTCCAGAATTGTACCCCGTCGGTCAACGACAAGGATTCCTACACCCGCATTCTCAAAAACGCCCTTGTAATATTTTTCCATGTCGTTCATGATCACTATAACCTATTGATTTCAGTTAGATTCAAATTATTTATGAAACAGTTGTTTAATGTCCCTCTCCCTCATAGTCAATTATGGGCAAATCCGGGGACCGCCCTCAAGATTAGTTATCCATTTTTAGGAAGTTATCATCGAATCGACAAATATTACAATAGGCAATTTGCGTCAATCGTTCCGTGGAAATGGGACGAAAGCCAAAGTTCTTCCGACAATGCGGTGAGCAAATTCAAGAAAGAGGTTCATGATTTATTCAACAGATCCTTTGGTTCTGAAGGACGACACCTAAAATCACGCTAGCTTTCTTTCTCGCTCATACCCTCGCATATTTTCTTGGCACTCAGCATATCGCCGGGTAAATCAGAAGAAAACTCTATGTGGCAGCCAGAAGCAGGGTGCTTAAAAGCGATAAAAGAAGCATGAAGCGCCTGCCTATTAAGAATTGCGGCAAGCTTCCTCAGATTTTGATCACCAGGCGCCAGCTTGCGGACCCTTGATCCGTAGACTTGATCTCCTAGTATTGGTAGGCCAATGGACGCGAGATGAACCCTAATCTGGTGTGTCCTACCGGTTTGAGGACGAATCTCAAGTAATGATACAGGGCCATATCGTTTTTGAACTTTCCAGGAAGTCACAGCCCGTCTGCCTTTCTGGGTTACAGTAGACATCTTTTTTCGGTCTGAACGACTTCTACCAAGTTCTTTATCGACAATTCCAGAATCTGGTCCCGGGTTCCCTCTGACAAGCGCCAAGTAGACTCTCCCTATTGAGTGTAGCCTGAATTGCGCCGAAAGGTCCTCATAGGCAGTCAGAGTCTTTGCTACGACCATTACCCCTGAAGTATCTTTGTCAAGACGATGCACAATTCCCCAGCGACCCGACTCTCCTATCCCGATCATGGCATCACGGGACTTAACCAAAATGTCCATCAAGGTCTGAGACCGCTGACCAGCCCCCGGATGGACAACCAACCCGGCAGGCTTGTCCACGACAATAATGTGGTCGTCCTCGAAAATGATTACAGGTTGAAATTTTGTATCTTTAGAAATGGCCGGGGGGCCTTTTCTCGATCCGAAATCTATCACAACCTGCTGGCCCGGTTTGAGAATTGTAGAAGGTTTTACCTGTTTACCTTCCCATGTTATCAGCCCGGCTTTTAACAAATGGGACAGAGATGATCTGGTCACCACCCCGGAGAGAAGATCTGCAAGAAGTCTGTCAGCTCTATCTGGGGCCACTTCGTCGGGGACAACCAGACAGGAATGCACCAGGGATTCAAGTGGTTTTCTGTTCAATGTTGTTCGTGTCCGTTAAGGCAAAATCTACTATAAACTCCGAACCCCCATTCTCAGGGCAATCAGCATAATTTTCACAATTCGAGCATGATTCGGCGACATCTGATGATTCGACCCCGTGCTCCATCAAGTACGGACAACGTTTACTCGAGAAAGACAATCTGAATCCATACAACTCCGAGAACATCCTAATCCGAAGCAGGTCTATTCCCTTGCCCCCGGCGTTGAAAGAATATGGCCTGCGACTTGAGTAATTTTCAGTGTCCTGAACTGGATAAAAGCCCTCAAAGATCAATTCCTTGTCTTTGTCGGGAATACCTACCCCTGTGTCCTTAACCTTTAGAAGATATCGATCGCCTTTGGTCCGTCCTGTAACCGTCACGTTTCCCCCGTCAGGAGTGGCCTCGATAGCGTTACGTATTAAGC
Source organism: Deltaproteobacteria bacterium (assembly GCA_021777225.1). Classification (GTDB taxonomy): domain Bacteria; phylum Desulfobacterota; class Desulfomonilia; order Desulfomonilales; family Desulfomonilaceae; genus CAJBEZ01. Next base: position 14,159 of record JAJYDQ010000050.1, on the reverse strand, counting down.
CCTCCATGATTGCTTGGAGGACATGCGTCGGAATGAGCAGTTTTCCTGGCTCCATGTCAAAATTCAACGAGACTTTACGCTTCTGTTCGTCGGCCCTCTTCCGCACAAATTGACCTATAGACTGACCGAATTCTCCCATATCTATTAGGTCTAATCGGTCATGTCTTGTCGGAAATGTCTTCTCGAGCCATTTATGGATGACAGCAGCTGCATTCTTAATTTCAGGAGTCCATTCAGACTGAACATCCATGAGATCAAGAGCCGATTGAAGGAAGCCGGTAATGTATCGTTTTTCCCAGGAATAGCCAGTCATAATGATGCTTTCGACCTGTGACTCCAACCGGCTCAAACTCTGTATGTGCCGATTCATCCTTGCCAGAGCATTGTCAAAATCGGCTATTCCCTTCTCAAGTAGCTTTTTCTCCATGTTTATGAGCGTGCCACCAATTATTGCCAATGGTGTCCTAAGCTCGTGCGAAAGGTGGTTCAATACCTTGGACTTGACACGGTTCATATTTTCCAAATCTCGGTAAGATTTCATCAATTCTTCGAAGAACGTGGTGTTTTCTACCGCCAGGGCCACAACACCAGCCAGTGAAGTCAGGAGTTGAACATCGTCTTCAGAAAATCGACCTTCTTTTTTGTTCATAACAACTAGGCAACCTATGGTCTTTTCCCTGGTGTTTAAAGGGACAATAATTTCATTTCTGATGACAAGACCAGTTAGCTCTTCGAAGGCCCTGAAAAATAGCGGATTGATACTAGGGTCGTTTATGAGAGCGGATTCGCCTAATTTGAAGACCTCACCACTTATGCTCCCCTCGATGGGAAGCCTGAGGTCCATTCCCGCAGAGCTGATCAGCCCTCGAGTATCCTGAATCTCCCTCCAGTAAAGATCTTCACGGCGCTCATCATAAAGGAGAACACCGCCAGCTTCAGTTTCCATGGCGCTTCTCAGATCGCTGATGATGACTTCGAGAAGATGATCCAGATCCATGGTAGCGGTAACAGCCATACTCGAGCGATATAACATCTCGAGGGCGTCGCGGGATTGTTTAAGTTTCTTGTAAAAGGTGGCGTTCTCTACCGCTAAAGCAACGCTCGACGCCATTGAACTCAAGAGCGCCTCATCCTGCTCCGTGAAATCACCTCCGATTTTATTCATAGCCATCAACACGCCGATGGTTTTCTCTGGACTCCGGAGTGGGACCTGCAACACCTTATGAATTTCAAAACCGCTTTTTGCCGATATTCCCGGATAGTATCGCGAATCTTTTGACGTGTCGTTAACTATCGCTGATTCATTGTGCTGAAACACCCAACCGGCTATACTGCTATCCATCGGAAATCTTAAAATTTCGGTTTGAGTGGCAAGGATCTTTCTGGCGTCTTTTACCTGACGCCAGTATAAGTCGCCGCGATTTTCATCATATAATAGGACTCCACTTCCTTCAGTGAGAAGAGCCTTGTTAACCTCATCTATGACAATTAGCAACAATTCGTCCAGGTCCATGGTAGAGGCCAGCGCCTGAGATATATTGCATATTACCGCCAAGTCGAAAAGTTCATGATGCTCCTGATCCATTGCGGTATCGATGAGCTGACCAGTCAAACGCTCCAGGTCTTGTACTCGCCGTTCCAATTCTTCATACGTCGGTTTTCGCATCAATCGCTCTCCTGGTTTTCTGGACGTCCGGACCTATTTGTTGGAATCAATCCCATTGCAGAATCCTCTTAAATCCCTGATGTGGCTCTGCAAGATTCCCTGAAGTTATTGACGCCCGTGAAAAACTCTCTCATCATGATGACCCACCAATAGAGCCCTTTGCGGGTTAGTCTAAGTAATTTGCCGTTCTTCTGTAAAGATCCAATAAACCGAAAACCCCATATTTCTTTCCACATCAATTCCTCGAAATTACCAGCGAAAACTCTTTCTGCCAGTTCCAAATCCAGCGAAGAGCCAAAAAGCCTCATCATGAAATAGTATCTCGCCCGCTCTTGGAGACTAAATTCTTTGCGCGCCATCAAGGGAAATTTTCCCGAGTTGACCTGCGCAATATAGTCTGGGACCGAAAAAGTGTTTGCGAGACACTGACCCTGAATATAACCGAATGAACCACTGCCTACGCCTATATATTCATTATAGTCAACTATATATTCGTCAATCATCGTGTTTTTTCTTGAAAAGCACCATGCTGTGCCGATTGTGTATTCGTCGCTCAATAAATTATATATCTCATTATAGAATAACTTCTCCTGGCGATAACTGATTGAACCGAATCGTCTGGCCAATTCGGTCTTCGTGATATCCGATACCATCAACGGGTAAAATGTAGCCTGATCAGACTTGATTTCCTTAATTGTTGCTATATCATTATGCAACATTTCAATAGTTTGAGTGGGAAAGTTAAATATCATATCAACATTGAGGGTATCGAGTCGACCTTGAACACGAGACAGTCTATCCCTAATTTCGCTTCCGGAACCATATTTGTGATAACGGCTCATCTGCTTAAGCATGGAATCATCGAAACTTTGTACCCCTACAGACAAACGATTTACACCTGAGTCGACCAGAATTTGTACTATTTCGTCAGTCAAGTGGTTTGGATTTGTTTCAAGCGAAACTTCTTCAACACCAAAATTCTTTCTGAGACCAGTCAAGAGAGAACTGATTTCGCTCGGCATCACAGTTGGGGTACCGCCTCCTATGTATACGGATTTGAAATCAAACCCCAGGTCCTTGTACATTTGGATTTCCAGATTCAGTGCCTTGAAATAACGCTCCGCGAGGTCCTTCTCAAAAACATATCGGTTAAAAGAGCAGTAAGGGCAAAGCTCCTCACAAAATGGCACGTGAATGTATATAAGATAACTGGCGTCGCGTTTCGGCGCCGGTGGAGTCACATCTGTAAAATCATTAAAACTTAGGCTGTTAGAGAAATTCCGTTTAAGATATTTAGTGAGTGCAGTCTCTAATAACATTCTAGGATTTCTTTCTTTATTCTTGGGGAAATAGGTCATTGGAAGTAGACGTGGACCATGAATCTCTTCGAAAAAGATAAGCCTGGATCGTCCAGCGTTGATGACCCAGTCATCTGTCAGTTCATGCGGTTTTTTCATAGCGCCGTGAAAATGAGGCGCCGCGCAGCCTAGTGCTTCTTCAGACGTGGAGATGATAAAGCCAGTATAGGACTTATGATTTGCTCAAAAGCCTTGGACGTAGGCGAAGCGGGATATTCCGTTACAAAGGGTTTTCCTTCGTCCGAAGAGATCACGACCCTGGGATCAATAGGAATGCTCCCCAAAAAACGGAAGCCTGTCTCCCTCGCCAGTTGTTCTCCGCCGCCTGCCTTAAATAACTGGTGAGCCGAACCACATGTTGGGCAAACGAAGCCACTCATATTTTCAATTATGCCAAATATCGGCATTCCAAGGCTTTTGCAGAAATTTATAGACTTCTTAACGTCCCGAATAGCCACTTTCTGCGGTGTGGTGACTATGATCGCCTGGGATTTGGGGGGAGCCATCTGGCAAATAGAAAGAGGTTCGTCACCGGTACCTGGCGGAGCGTCAACGATTAGAAAATCAAGGTTCCCCCAATCAACCTCCGAAATAAATTCATGGATCATGCGGTGTTTCATGGGTCCCCGCCATATCACCGCCTGATCCTTGTTGTCACGGATGACGAATTCCATAGACATGACTTTAAAATTCTTGGCGATCTTAATAGGCTCAAATCCCCGCCCAATGCCATGTTCAACTTCAGCTCCTTCGAGTCTCAACATCGTGGGAACACTTGGGCCGTGAATATCAATATCAAGCAGCCCAACTTCTTTGTCGGAAGCAGCTAGGGCTGCTGCCAGATTTACAGCAACAGTGCTTTTGCCGACCCCTCCCTTTCCTGACAGGATTAGTAAAGTGTTGTCTATTCGTGTCAGCGTATCGGCCAGCTTTAGATCTTCACGGAGTTCTTCTATCTGTTCTTTTGTTAATGGTGGTTTTTTCTTCTCAGTCATGTTGATTTCCTATAGCGGGTTCAGGATATCCCGATACCTTCCAGTAATTTCTTTGATTTAACCCTGTGTACATCCAGTCCCACTTCCTTAGGACTCATCCCCAGAGACAATCCGATAAGTTGAGTCAGATAGAAGGTAGGGACCTTCACCAGGTCCTTAAATTTCCTTGAAAGTACGATTTGTCCCATATCGAACTGTTCAAAACATGAAGGACAAATAACAGAAAGCGCTTCTATGTCCCTTTCTCTTATGTGTCGCAATTTTTCTTTCACAATTGCATAACCCGCGTCCTGATCTGAATTTGCGCCCAATGGAGACCCGCAACATAGGAACTTTCTGGAATATTCAGTGGGTTCCATCCCTATAATAGATAATAGATGATCCATCTTTACCGGCACATAAGATTCAGATTCCGACAGTTCTCCCGGGTACATCACTTTTGGAGGCCTGAAATAATGACACCCATAATGACACCCAACTTTTAATGGAAGTTCGCGAACCTTCTCCTTAATCAGCTTTTCGATCACACTGTCCTGATACAGAACATCCAGAACATGAGTAACTTCGATATTCCCTTTAAAATGGTGGTTCTGTTCTTCGAGTATCCGGTTTACTTTCCGCCTTTTAGAGTCGCTCTTTTTAAGGGTGTGGTTTGCTTCCTTCAAAGTATTCACACATCCTGAACAGAGTGTCATAAGATCAAGCCCGGCCTCTTCGGCCATGCAAAGGTTAAGGGCCGCTAGAGCAAGCCATGAATCGTAGTGGACCATTTTGAGGCTTGTAGGTGGGGGACAGCAAGCGAAAGGCAGATCTACGAGATCTATGCCAAGCCGCTCACATACGTTGCGGGTTGCGGCTTCAAAACCTGGATATTTGATGGGGATGGCGCATCCCAAATAAATAGCGTATTTCATAGCTTCCTTGCGATCAACTGGGCCATTTGAAGGACCCTCATTTTAAAATTCCACGACATCATCCAGTCGTGTTTTCTTCAAGATTTCACGAACTTCATCAATAGGAACAGGCAGAAGCGGCGCCAAGCCATGGTGAGCCCGCATCTCATCAAGCTGATGAACAATCATGGACCTGCCTGTCTTGGCTAGAAGCTCAATGGCAATTTCCAACTTGTCGGGAATGTTTCCACGCCTGGCAGCCGAGTTACGTAAAGCTACCAACAAGTCAGAAATAGGGATCTTTTGAGGACAACGATCCTCGCAAACATTGCATGTGCAGCATACCCACAATCTTTCGTCTTCAACAACTTCATCGTGACCAAGGTTCAGGCATTTCAATATGGTCTCACGAGGACCAAGCGCAGGAGCAACCTCCAGCGCCGGACAGGATCCCGTACAACGGGCGCACTGATAGCATTCATACAATGCCTCTCTTGGGAAAAAATTCCATATTTTAACTGTCATACAGGCTCTCCCTTCTTGGATGGGCGTTTCGCCAATTTTTGTTTAGTCTCTTCGATCTGAAGGGGAGTCAGTTTATTAATACCTTGTTCCATTTCTTTAATAACTTTTGCAAATTGAGTTCCTTCCGCAGCGGAAACCCAAGCCAGCCGAAGCCGATCCTTGTTCAAACCAAGTTTTTCCATTCGCTTCCAAAACTTTTCCACACGTTTGGCGGTATTTTGGTTGGCGTTGTTGTAATGGCAGTCAGATGGATGACAACCAGAAACCAAAATGGCCCCTGCGCCTTTTAGAAAAGCCAGTTCAATCCATTCCGGCGCGACCCTTGCGGAGCACATTGTCCTTATTATGCGAACATTGTCCGGATATTGAATCCTGGAGACACCGGCGAAATCCGCGCCGGCGTAAGAGCACCAATTGCAAGCGAAAGCAATTATCTTACGCTCCGGAGAATGCGCCAGAGCCTGATTTATTTGACTGACTATCTGCGCTTCAGTGAAGTGGGCCTGATCAAGCGCTCCAAATTTGCACTCCGGAACACATGCGCCGCAGCCCTGGCACATTGCTTCGATAACCCTATAGTATCCTAGTTCTTTGCTGCCTTCAATCGCATGATATGGACAGATCCTGGCACATAGTCCGCAAGCGGAACATTTGTCGGGGTCTATTTTCGCTGTTACGGCCGGGATTCTAACCTCGCCTTTGCTCATGAGGATGTTGGCGCGTGAAGCCGCTGCAGAAGCCTGTGTCACAGAATCCTTTATGTCCTTAGGACCTTCTGCCGCTCCCGCGAGAAAGACTCCTCCAGTAGTGGTGTCTACGGGCCGAAGCTTGGGATGCGCCTCCATATAGAAACCATCAGTATCAGTAGATAAATTTAAAAGTCGCTGAATTACGGACGCATCACTCCTGGGCCTTATTCCTACCGAAAGAATCACCATGTCCATTCTGTATCTGTATGAAGATCCAAGGAGAGTATTCTCTCCCAACAGGGTTAGGTCCCCCGTGGTGATATCCTCTATAATCTCACCGGGGATACCTCTAATGAAGGTAACCCCTTCCCTTCTTGCTCTCTGGAACAGATCTTCGAACCCTTTCCCGAAGGCCCTTATATCTATATAGAAGACAAAGATCTCAGTCTCAGGCCAATGTTCCTTGATCAGCAACGCATCCTTGATCGTGTTCATGCAACATACGTTACTGCAATAAGGATTACTTCGCTTGCTCCTGGAGCCGATACACTGCAGAAAAGCGACCCTTTCGGGCCGTCTCCTGTCTGACGGGCGTATCAATTCACCGGAGGAAGGACCGCCTGCGTTAATCAGCCGTTCAAATTCCAGTGTCGTAATTACATTTGGAAAGCGTCCATAACCCAATTCAGTTAAAGCAGTGGGATCGTAGACATCAACCCCTGTAGCCACAACTATGGTCCCAACTTCCAAATCCAATATCTGGTCCTGATCGGCAAAATCAATGCACTTTCTCGTGCAGGCCTGGAAGCACCGGTCGCAGGCCACAATTCCCTGGTTGTTCAGGCACAGGTTCATGTCAACAGCGTACCTCGACGGGACCGCCTGAGCAAAAGGTATATATATAGCATGTCTGATTGATAGACCGGCGTTGAATTCATCGGGCGCCAACTGGGGACACGCATGAATACAATCTCCACACGCGGTACACCCATCAGTCACATATCTCGCTTTTCTCAAGACTTTAACTTTGAAATTGCCGATGTGTCCTTCGACCTCTTTAACCTCTGAAAGTGTCAACAGTTCGACGTTGGGATGGCGTCCTATTTCGCTCATTTTGGGCGCCAGGATGCAGATAGAACAATCCATCGTAGGAAAAGTCTTGTCGATCTGCGCCATCCTGCCACCTATGCTGCCGCTTCTTTCGACAAGATAAACCTTGTAACCGGCGTCTGCCATGTCCAGCGCAGCCTGAATGCCAGCTACTCCTCCGCCAATGACCATTGCTGAGCGTTTTACAGGTACGGTCAATTCAAACTGCGGCTGTAGAAGGGCTGCTCTGGAAACCGCCATGGCGACCAGATCCTTGGCTTTATCTGTGGCGGCGTCCCTATCATGCAAGTGAACCCAAGAACAATGTTCCCTAATATTGGCCATTTCAAGCAAATACGGATTTAAGCCGGCGCACTCACACGCGGCCCTAAACGTAGGCTCATGCAACCTTGGAGTACAGGAAGCCACTACCACCCTGTCCAGTTTCTGTTCACGTATATCAGTCTTTATTTGTTCCTGACCCGGCTCGGAGCAGGTATAGAGTGAGTCCTTCGCCAGTATAACGTTAGGCAGCGTGCTCGCAAATTCAGCAACCTCTTCACATCTTACTGTGCCACCAATGTTCTTGCCACAGTGACAAACATATACCCCGATACGCAAATCCTTTGAATTTGAACCCTTATTCAAATCATCCAGCGCTTGTTTCAATTCAGATGTCTCCTTGCGCTACTCAAACTTCAAACCCTGGTCTTGCTAATTCTTTAACAACGATTGGCCATATTCGAAGCCTTGATCAAAAGCGCTCAAATTGAAATCTTCCGTGCCACGCGGTATAGACGCCAACACGGCCTGTCTCATCGCATCATAAGCGACGACTTGCCCCAATGCGGTAAAAGCTCCAAGCATTACAATGTTTGCGACAATACGACGCCCCATTTTTTCAGCTATTCGAGTGGCGGGGACCCTGTAAACAGTTAAATCAGTCGGATCCTGATCGATCTTTACAAGATCTTCATCAAGAATCAACACGCCCCCGTTGCGCACTACCCCACCGTAAGTACCCCACGCCCCCTGACTCATCAATACAAGAACATCCGGTCTAACGACTTTGGGATAGTGAATCTTTGCGTCAGAGATCACTACGTCGGCGCTGCATGATCCCCCACGAGCTTCAGGTCCGTAACTCTGAGTAAAAACGGCATTTTTGTTTTCATGAAGGGCGGCGGCTTTTCCGAGGATATGTCCGGACAATATTATTCCCTGGCCTCCAAACCCGGCCATTCTAATTTCTTTCTTGGCCATCAGGCGGCTCTCCCTTTTCCATGTTCACCACTTTTCCCCATGACCTTTGAAACTACATTCGTGTTGTAGTTTTCAAAAAAATCAGGCCGGTCCACGTTGACAAAGGTGCCAACAATGATTTTGCCTCTAAGTTCCACCGTTGCCAATCCAGGTTCAATACCGTTCCTAATCTCGGAATTCTCTCTATAAAATCTCATCTCATCAAGGCCGGAACCCAGTTTATTTGGCCTCCCAAAACCTGTTGGACACGGAGCGATGACTTCAACAAAGGTGAAACCCTTTTTATCAAGGGTCTGTGAAATCGAATGGACTAATTGTCGCGGATGGAAAGTGGTCCATCGCGCCACATATATTGCGCCTGCAGCATGGGCTAAGGCGGGAAGGTTAAATGCCGGCTCAGCGTTCCCTGTTGGGGTAGTCGATGTTTTGGCCTCAAGAGGAGTAGTTGGAGCTACTTGACCACCGGTCATGCCAAAATTGAAGTTGTTTACACATATGACTTTAAGGTTGATGTTACGCCTGGCCCCATGAATGAGATGGTTTCCACCAATTGCGAACAAATCACCATCGCCAGAGAAAACCGTTACCGATGTGTCAGGTCTTGCTAGGGCCAGGCCGGTAGCGAATGGGATGGCTCTGCCGTGAGTGGTGTGATATGTATCCATATCTAAATATCCGGCGACTCGGCCTGTACAGCCGATTCCGGAAACCACGGCGCACTTGTCTATTGGTAGTCCATTTCTCCGTATAGCTTCAATGAATGTAGTCAGTACGACCCCCAAGCCACAGCCCGGACACCATATATGAGGAATTCTTCCAGGTTTGAGATATTTATCGTCAGGATGGAGACCGTGGTCTTTCTGTATAAGGTCATCCGCAGCTTCTTGGTTAAATGGATCAACTTGTCTGCAACGCACTCTCATCGTAGTTCCTAATCTGGATCGTTATTATTCTGGTTTCAAGGGGAAAATTGGTTAAAGCATGAATTACTATAGAAACTCTCCTACGGCCTCTTCAATCTCTCCAGGAGTATGAATCGATCCCCCCATGAGCGCCAACAGAAGGACCTCTGAAGAAGAGCCCGCTGTCCGCTCGACTTCGTATGCGACCTGACCATAATTGATCTCAGGCACCACAAATGCCTTTACTCTTCCGGCTATCGACCTGATCAGGTTTGAAGGAAACGGCCATATGGTGACCAGCCTCAGCAGACCAACTTTGTGTCCAAGCGACCTCAAGTCTTCCACCGCCTGTCTGGCGACCCTTGCAGTACAGCCATAAGCCACCACCACTACCTCAGCATCCTCGATACCAACCGTTTCTACACGGATAATATCCCTAGCGTTGTTCCTAATTTTGTCGACAATGTGTCGAACATTCCTCTCCTGAACTATATCAGTGATTACCGGGTAACCCCGTTCATCATGTGTCAAACCCGTAACGTGCGCATGATAACCTTGGCCCGCTATAGCCATCGGGGCAGGCATGTCGGAAGCCGTATCAAAAGGAAGATACCGGTCTTTGGACGTCGATGGGGAGCGGCGATCAACTACAATAATGTCTTCCTTATTGGGTATCACAACTTTTTCGGACATGTGACCCACCACCTCATCACCAAGTACAAACACCGGCAAACGATAAATTTCCGAGAGATTGAAAGCGTGTACGGTCAGATCAAAACATTCCTGTGGGGATGACGGAGCTAGCGCTATACAACCATAATCCCCGTGAGAGCCCCAACGAGCCTGCATTACGTCGGCCTGACCCACAAGAGTCGGCAGTCCGGTAGATGGTCCGCCTCTTTGAATATTAACAACTACACACGGCGTTTCAGTCATCATGCCAAGTCCGATGTTTTCCATCATCAAAGAAAAACCAGGACCAGATGTAGCGGTCATGGATTTGACCCCACCCCATGACGCGCCGAGGATTGCAGCCATGGAACCAATTTCATCTTCCATCTGAATGTATATACCACCAACCTCGGGTAAGCGTCGCGCCATTCTCTCCGCTACTTCCGTCGCCGGGGTTATTGGATATCCGGCGAAAAAACGGCATCCAGCAGCTATGGCGCCTTCTGCGCAAGCAGCGTCACCGTGTATAAAATGCTCGCCGGTCAAAAGCTCTTTGCCCATTTGGAACTGTCCTTACAGTAATAACCCTTCTCAAGCTATTGAGAAGGGTTCCATAAAAAGGTTATCTGAGAATAAACATTAAACTTGCCGGACCGTTAAAAGGTGAATTTAAAGCCGCCAACGGGAATCCACGCTTTTAGTCCTTCACGTAACGTTTGTCTTTGCGCGAGTATCTGGTAGTGACCTTCAGGATGTCATCCTCAGAGATTTCCTTGGCTTCTTTGAGTTCGGCAAAAATGGCGAACTCAGGACATATAAGGCTGCAAAGCCCACATTCAACACAGTCTTCCGCCTGAGAAACAACCTCTGGAGGATGATATCCCTTGGTATTAAAGCGCTTGCTCTGCTTGAGGCAACCGTTTGGACAAAACTCGATGCAAAAGCCGCAACCTTTACACCGATTTTCGATAATACGTACCATTCCGTGCGGAATTGAATGCGCCTCAGAATCTAGTGGCAGCCGCCAGAATTTCATGACATTTCGGCCTCGGTATTATATTCAAACTTTCTTATTATAGTTTTTTTATGCGTCGAGTCAACTTCTGGCGTTTTAAGAAAGTCGTCATTTCTTGCCTTCACTTTTAGGTGATTTTACGGTCAATACAGGACATTTAGCTGTCCTAACAACATTCTCAGCAGTGCTGCCGAGAATCAGGTGCCTAAATCCTGTCCAGCCATGGGTACCCATGACAATCATGTCGATTCCATTTTCTTCCACGTATCGCGCAATTTCAGCCGCAGGAACACCCACTCGGGATGTAGTTATAATTTCACTCAACTGGCTCTGATACTCTGCTAAAAAGTCGTTGAAAGCCACTTTCACCGATTCCTCAATGTTCAGCAGGACTGATTGAAGATCGAAAGGAACACCGGCCTCGAAGGCTGGATAGCCAAGACGAGAAGAATTGACAACGTGCAGGATCGACAGACTCGAGTTGAAAGCCTTCGCAAAATCAACCGCATAGCTCTTTGCAGGCAGCGAGTTTTCTGAAAAATCCGTACAAAACAATATCTTCTTTGGTATCATGTTTTCCTCCTCGATTCCCAAGTTTAATACATCATCTCCCAGTCTTAGAATCTCACAGGCCGATATCAAGAGCAAGTTTCTTTTGGCTCATGTAAATCGACAAAACCAAGAATAGTTTATTTAGCTTGAAAGAGTGGGTGGACTAACCATTAGGGCGTTGACGCTTCAACTGACGGGCACGTTCCTGTAAATCCACAACTCGGTCAGTCTCATCAACGATCTCGTCACCCAACAGAGTCTCAATCAGGTCTTCCAACGTGACTAATCCAGCGACTCCTCCATATTCATCTACGGCAATCGCTATGTGTCTCCGCTTCTTCAGAAAGCTGGTCAGCAGCGCTAGTGAATCCCATGTTTCAGGAACAAACGATATTGGCTTTGATATTGTTTTAATTGGGGCTTTTGGGTTGCTCAGGGTCTTGACCGACAGCAAGTCATGGATCATGATATAACCTATTATGTTTTCCCGTTCATCTTCGTAAATTGGAATACGCGTAAAACCCTTCTGATCCAGGGCCCTTGTAGCTTCTTCGATGGTCAAGCCCGCATCCAGCGAAAAGATCACGGTCCTCGGTGTCATAATGTCTCGAATGGCCCTATTCTCCAAATTTATTATATTGTGAACCATAGCGCTTTCACCATCAGATATTTCTCCTTCGTGAGCCCCAATGCGCACTACCGCCAGAATTTCCTCCTCAGTGAGTGTCGGGGCGCAGTGACCCTTGGTGAGAATATTGGTGAATGACTTTATCAACACGACAACCGGATACATTATTATTGTAAGCCAATGGACCGGCCAGACAACGGCCTGCCACAAGTTCCTCCAGTAAACCGCTCCAAGGGTTTTCGGAGCAATCTCGCCCATAAAAAGTATGCCTAGAGTCATCAAAACTGAAAACAGAGGCATGTGCCCATAACCGAGCGCTTCATTCGCATAATATCCCGCAAGAACAGCTCCTGCGGTATTTGCGACCGTATTTAGAATCAGCACTGAAGAAAGTGGTTCAGCTATAGATTTCTTCATTCGTATAAATTTCTTAGCGGCCCTGGACTGGTTATTTCTGGTTGCAGCGACTTCGAGCGTTCCAATTCTGGTGGAATAGAGGACCGCCTCAAAAAGAGAACAATGAGCTGAAATAAAAATCGTTAAAAACACTACTATCACCAAAATGGTCATGCCGAGCCCCTTGCTGTATTATTCTCAATTTGACTTATAGCATAAGCACAAAAGTGGATTGGTTTTTGAATGGAAAATCCTTAAGGTGATGTGCCCCAAAACAGAACGAGGCGGAGAATTTCTCTCCACAGCGTTGATTTGATTTCTATCCTCAATGATCATGTTAATCTCTATTACTAGAGATGCTGGGGAGCTTTCTTATGTTCCAATGTATTAAGTGAGGGTCCTTGGACAAAGTTTTTCCATCTTCAAGCTTAGGTTAGGGTCTACTGCAATCTTTTCAGCCGGTTTTAGCCTAATTACGCCGTATCCCTTTTGCCTGTATCGCTCATCATCATGCATGACAATCGCCTTGGGTATAAATTTTAACTGATAGCCGGCGTCGAACAGCCGCCTCGAAAAAGAAACATCCTCTCCCTGGTAGAATCCAAGATCATCATTCCATGAATGATCATTAAACAAATAATCCTTATAAATCCCATAGCCCCCGGTTACATACTGGCACTTGTCAAAAGTCTGGTCATACGTTCTCAAATAAGTGTAATTCTCAATTATATTCACCCAGTCGCAATAGCGAGAAAGATCCGGATTAAGTATTATTCCGGTGGCAACGTCGAAATCGCCCTTGACTGCGTTTATCGCTTCAGCCCATTGAGGATGCAACAGAAAGTCATCATCCAGACATACAAATTTGTTAAATCTGGCAGCATGAGCGAGAACATTTCTCATCGCGCCAAGTCGTCCCTGATTGGCAGCTTCTTCCATCGGAAACGCCCTAACTCCGTCAGTGCCGTTCAAACCTGACACGTTCCCGGCGACCATTATCTCGTAATAATCCTGATACAATTTCTGAAATCTTATGGAGTCCAGCAACTTCGAAAGTTTCTCTGGCCTTTTTCCATTAGTAATAATACCAAAACTAAAACCTTTAGATTTATGGGAGGTCCTTGTGCGGCCAGGCACAGTAGGCGGCAATGCCTTGCCAAATTCAGTAAGAAGATCTATTCGGGCCGATAGAGTCAAAATCTCCAATCTATGTATCGCAGCAATGTTATCTTGCATTTCATTTCGTAGTATCTCAATTTCCTGCTTAACCAAACCCATATCTTTGTCCAGCTCCGCAGCGCAAGGCGTCAAAGCCGAACCGATTGCTACAGTCTGCTGCTTCGAATTAACTGTTCTCAAAGTTTCCAACTCTTGTTTCAGGGTTTCCAGTTCATTTCTGAGTGAAGCTACTTCCCCATTTCCATTCCGAGACCGAATCTTTTCAAAAAATGACCTGATCCTGCTAAATACAACTCTTTCCGACATCTTTATTCTCCAATGAAACACAAGCAAGGAA
>JAJYDQ010000131.1 GCA_021777225.1 Deltaproteobacteria bacterium | reverse complement strand
AATCACCCCCGTAATGATACCCGGCATAATAAGAGGCATGGTAACGGTAAAGAATACACGTATGGGTCCGGCCCCCAGAGTTCTGGCGGCCGCTTCCAACCCTTCATCAACCTGTTCTATGGAAAGACGGATGGCTCGAACCAGAAGAGGAAAAGCGACTACAGCGGAGGCCACAGCCGCCCCTTTCCAGTTGAATATAAAGCTGATCCCAAGGTTCTCGTAAAGCCAGCCCCCGATAATTCCCTTGCGTCCCAGCAGGACAAGCAGTAGATACCCTATTACCACAGGTGGTAAGACAAGGGGCAGATGTGTCAATCCATCCAACAGGGTCTTGCCGATAAACTTTTTGCGAGCGAGGAGCCATGCTATGAACACTCCAGGAGGCAGGATGGCAATTACGGCCCATATTGATATCCATAGGCTGAGTTTTAGAGCTTCCTTTTCCAGCGGGGTTAATGTGAACAATTCTGTCACTTCACTTTAAAACCGTATTTCTCAAAAATCACCTTTGCCTCGGGACCTTTGATGAACTCGAAAAATTTCTCAGCGTCTCGTTTGGTCTTACCCTGAACTAAAGCCGCAGGATAAATTATAGACGGATAGCTGTCGGGAGGAAAAACGCCTACGATCTTTACCTTTTCGCTGATTGCGGCATCAGTAGAATAAACGATTCCAAGCGGCGTTTCACCTCGTTCTACAAGGGCCAGAGCGCCACGCACGTCGCCGGTTCTAGCAAGTCGCGGTTCAACATCTTTCCATATTCCCAGGTTTTTGAACGCCGCTTTAGCGTACTTTCCGACCGGGACATGGTCCGGATCCCCTGTGGCAAGTCTTCCACCAGCTAATTCAGACATGATTTGAGACTGAATGTTGGTTATTTTTGAGACCTTGGCGTTGGCAGGGGCAATCAATACAAGACTGTTGCCGAGGAGATCACATCTGCTATGCGGGTCAATCAAATTTTTCCTGCTCAGGTAATTCATCCAGTCTTCATCTGCGGAAATGAAAATGGAAGCGGGCGCTCCTTCTTCAATCTGTTTTGCCAGGGTGGAAGATGAAGCGAATGAAGCGACCACATCAACGCCAGTGTCCCTTTTGAATTGGGCGGCGATATCATTTATTGCGTTTGTAGTGGAAGCGGCCGTGAAAATCATCAACTGACTCGTATCAGCGGCAAAACAGTTGATCGATGAAACAATCGGGACACCTATTAGAAGGAGGATTGGGAGAATATGGCTTACAAGACTTTTTTGCTTCATTGCGCTTCTCTTTCTGTAGAATTCATTCCAGTGCGCTGGTAAAACGTTTGGGCAGACTGGAAGGCCCACGGAACAGGGTTTCCAGCCAGACGCAGGCGGCTTGAGCCATTAAGACGCGATATTCGAGGGCGTCTTTCATGACCCTGCTGGATGTCCGCTTCTTAAGATCAATTAATCGGGCCAATTTTGATTCACACAGGTCGATCTGTTCGGATAAAAGGTTTGTTTCAATCTCCTTTGACCGTAGTCGGCTAAAAAAAAGTTTGATCATGAACTCCACCCGGAGGTCTCGGAGATGTGGAACCGGCGTCAAGATCCAGTTATCGAGGGTGGTTTGACCTTGTTGTGTGATACTGAAAACTTTTCGCGCCGGGAAATTCATCTGTTCGATTCGTTCGTGTGTTACTAGTCCTTCCTGTTCCAGTTTGGCCAACAGTGCGTAGGTTTGGCTTCGACCTAGCCAACATATCTCATCAAGGTTGTCCTGGAGGAATTTGACCAGTTTGTATCCGTGAGACTTATCTATGGACACCGCTCCCAGCACTGCGAATTCAGCCGGGTTCCTCGGGATGGTTTTTTCAGCTATCAAATTCTGACTATTCATAATGAGAATAGTATGTTCTTGCCGCTATTCGTGTCAAGGAAATTGCGTCAATATCAAGAAAGGCTGACTTGCCACGTCTCGGTTTCTCCGCTGCGAATTTCGTGAGATTTGATAATCATATGGCACTGAGGTAACATGCTGATTGTTGAAATTGTTCGAATGGCCCTTAACAGATCATGAGTTCATGAGACTCAAGTCTGAGAAATTATTTTTGGGGTTATCTCATGCCGCCTTTGAAAAGAGTGCTCATTATCGATGATGAAATAGCGATTCGCGAATCCCTGGAAATGTTCCTGAAAGAAAAGGGTCTGGATGTCAGTTCGGCTGGGACGGGCCAAGAAGGTTTGGCGGAGTATGTAAAATGTCATCCGTCGGTTATCATTTTGGACATAAGATTACCGGACATGTCAGGCCTCGACGTTCTACGACGTATGGTGGAAATTGATTCTGAGGCAAAAGTCATAATGATTACGGCATTTCACGATATGGAGACTACCATAGAGGCCATGCGCCAGGGGGCCTACGACTATATCCACAAACCTCTAGATGTCGATGAGCTTGATCATGCGGTTACAAAGGGTTTACGAATAGTTGAAACCAAGAGTTTAGGAATAGGCTCATCACAGAAAGAACCGGAAATCGACGATAAACCCAAAATTATCGGGCACACGCCCGCCATGCGGGAACTGTTCAAAATGATAGGACTGTTGTCGCGAAACAGGGCGACCATCCTAATCGAAGGAGAGACCGGCAGTGGTAAGGAGCTGATTGCTAGAGTGATTCACGATTCTTCCATATTTCGCGACCATCCGTACATCACGGTAGATTGTACAACTCTGGTTGATAGTCTTTTTGAGTCCGAATTGTTCGGGTATGAGCGCGGGGCTTTCACTGGAGCTGGTGAAACCAAAAAGGGGCGATTGGAAATTGCGGGAGATGGGACCATTTTCTTTGATGAAGTTGGCGACCTTCCTGTTTCTCTTCAGGGCAAGCTCCTGCGGTTCCTGGAATATCGGGAATTTACCAGGGTAGGGGGGATTCATACAATTGCGTCCAAATCACGGATCATTGCTGCTACCAACCGTAATCTAAACGATCTCGCTCAACAGGGAAAATTTAGACAGGACCTGCTTTTTCGGCTCAATGTGATAACGATTTCAGTTCCCCCACTTCGGGAACGTATTGATGATGTTCCAGACCTGACAAGATATTTTGTGGCAAGGATAAACAGGGACCTTGGGTCTAAAGTCACTCGGGTGGAAAACAGGGTCATGGATATTTTAAAAACATATTCCTGGCCGGGAAACATAAGGGAACTAAAAAACGTTCTGATTAAGGCGGTCCTTGAGTCACGCGGCTCCGTTTTGCTGGCCGATGCGGTCCAGTCGGTGTTGGCGGACTCTGAAGTCGGGGTTGTAGATTCGACGGATGCTCTGTCCATGGACGAAGTCGAGAGAAATCACATACGCAAGGCAATGTCCGAGAGCGGAGGAAACCTATCGGCGGCGGCGAGGTCTCTGGGCATTTCGCGACCCACTCTTCGCAAGCGCCTTAAACGTCTCGAGTTATATCGAGCTGATAACTAGGTTCGGAAGAGGAAAGCAATTTATATCCATCGTGGAAAGGACCTTTCCAGTCTTATCGCAAAATTACAGTCTATTCTGTTTGCGCCTGATCAGTCAGTTTTGACAAAACGTACGAATTAACGTACATTATATCGCGGAGGCAAGGCGCATGAATACCATAAATGTTACTCAAGCCAGATCTCAACTATATAAACTCATAGATGAAGTCGCGTCGTCCCATGAGCCGGTTCAGATTTCCGGAAAGAGAGGAAACGCCATTTTAATCTCCGAGGAAGACTGGCGTTCCATACAGGAGACTCTCTATCTAACGTCTATACCGGGTATGAGAGAGTCGATTCGCCAGGGATTGGAGACCCCGGTGGAAGAATGTAGCGAGAACCCTGGATGGTAAAATGGAAGCTAGTCTTTACAGGCAAAGCACAGAAAGACGCCAGAAAGATTAACGAACTTGGATTAAAATCAAAAACTGAGGATCTTTTAGACATCCTTAGGGAAAATCCATTCCAGAATCCCCCACCCTTTGAAAAGTTGATTGGAGACCTTTCAGGTTCCTATTCTCGACGTTTGACCATTCACCACCGTTTGGTGTATCAGGTTCTGGAGGAAATGAGAGTGGTCAAAATTCTCAGGATGTGGACCCATTATGAATAGCCTACAGACATTCAACGGCCGTGCCTTACGGGATGCGGCTAGGCTTTATGACGTATCAACAAATTAGGAGGTAACTGAGCATGAACGTTCTGGTTCTTTACTATTCAAAAACAGGTCATACCCGCAAGTTGGCGGAGCAGATCGCTGAGGGTGTGAAGTCGGTATCAGGGGTTGAGGCGGTCATTAAATCAACTCAGGAAGTTACCAAAGATGATTTTGTTAACGCTGCGGGGGTTATCGCAGGGTCGCCGGTTTACTTCGGGATATTGGCGGCTGATTTGAAGCGTGTTTTCGATGAGTTCGTCGGGGTTCGCAAGCAAATGGAGAATAAAGTCGGGGCGGCCTTTGCTTCCTCGGGTTTTTTGGCAGGGGGCAATGAGACCACGATAATGTCGATTATTCAGTGCATGTTAATTTACGGTATGATAGTCGTTGGGGATCCCATGTCCGCGACGGGCCATTATGGCGCTGTATCGGTTGGGTCTCCAGACGACAAGGCGTTGGATACTTCTGCCAAACTTGGAGAACGTGTCGCACAATTGTGCAAAAAGCTGAATCAATAAGCCGAACTGGTTCGGTTAGGCGTGAGCCTCATGCGGATAGAACAGTCTGCGCTGAACAAATCGATGCCACTAGATGAAAAACGACGGTGGAGGGATGTCAGAAAATCATGCCCAGAGTCATTCCTCCACCTAAAGAATACTCATTGAGGCTGAGGTCTGAAGCGACACCGTTTCTAGATATATTACCCGATATAAAGCTAATGTCAGTGCTGCCTTTGATGGACGAGATAGAGCCGGTAAACCAAAAACTGACAGTCGCTGGTGGCGGTAATGGAAGAAAATACTCACCAGTGATTGACAGAAGATAACCCGGCTGATTCAGGTTGTAACTTAGGTCAGAGATCACTGGTGTGGTCGTCCTGCAATTAATAGCGCCTGAGGATGTCAAAAGGGGACTGTAGACAAAAGCGGCCCTGTAGTATCCGGTTTGCATGTATTGAAACCCTATGTAAGGGGCCCAGTTCTTGAGCAGGAAGTCCTGACGAGATGTCGGATTGCGTGGCGCTGAGTTGATGTTTTGGTTTTCAAAATTCATCGAGGTATACTGCCAGAGACCCCCTAAAAGTAGGGAATAGCCGCTCCCTGATCCAGCTGAAACTCCACACTGCATGGTCCAGCATTCTAAATTCACTCCGCTAAAACTAACTTGGGGAGCAAACCCCAAAGGGCCTAATGAAATGGGAAGTTTTCCAACCTCAGTGAAGGAATGTGGCAGAAAACCGCTTGCAGAACCGAAAACCGTAAGAGACGGAGAAAGTATTACGTTTAAACCAACGGCGCCTGTCCAGAAATTGAAACTTTTGAGCGCCACGTCCATGGTCCCTAACGCAAGGTGAGCTTCCGGTATGTTTGGGAACGGGTCAAATTCTACATTTATAGGAATTCCCATATTTATGCTATTAAACTGGTAACCTATCTGGGTGTATGGGTTCACCAGGACTTTTCCGATTTTGATCCCCTGTATTGCGGGAAGTCCGGACAAGACACCATTGCCTTCTGAATCCCGGCTGATTGATGGAAGAGTAGGTAATCCGGACGGAGGGGCCAAGCCTGTATTCAAATTCTGTCCCAGCAGGTTTCCAGGTGTCGCTATAAGGGCAGCGATCAAGAAAAACAGGACCCTTTTCACAGAATAACCTCTCGCCGCGAACTCCCCGATTTAAAAAGATTCTTTTCACACGATTACACAAGCGTATATTAATCGTGAGTTGATTACAAATAAAATATTTAGATCGAAACGTAAGCGATTTCCCCA
>JAJYDQ010000130.1 GCA_021777225.1 Deltaproteobacteria bacterium | reverse complement strand
ACCAAGAATCAAACGATTGGTCAAAAAACCTCCAGGCCCAGGAACCAAACAAGGAGATTCAACAAACCTGAAATAGAATTGATTCTATATTAACACATTATTTTAACTTATTAAATTAAATTATAAGTTATCATGTTTTACACTAAAAACAAAAAAGTCACACCCAACATTGAAACGCCAAATTCCAACTTTGGGTATGACCTATTTTTTGCTGGTCGGGGCGACTGGATTTGAACCAGCGACCACCTGAACCCCATTCAGGTACGCTACCAGACTGCGCTACGCCCCGAGTTTTTCGGTTAAGTTACGATTATTATCTCATAGAGGACGATTGTGTCAACATCTATATTCCGCTATCTGTCTTCAAAGATGAACGGCCACTAAAAGGCTATCTCCGGGTCTAAGTTTCCCCGTTTTATCTTTTTTCTAATCTGATTATACTCCGCCATCCTCAGCTTGGTCAGTTCCGCCAACGCGTTCCTAACTGTTATTGAGGATAGAGTAATGTCTTGCGCAGACGGGAAAAGATCCATTTCTGCACCCGTCTTTACGGCGAGTTTTATGAAATCCCGTTCCGATAGGGTTTCCTCTCCCATCCTGCACAAAGTTGCGGCGCATGTTTTGTAGACCCTCAAAATATCCAAAATTAGCCCACGAAATACTTCGAGGGCATTAGTGTGCTTAACTTCAATGGAGTTGTCAGCAGCTACTAGCCCTATCCATTCCTGTTTCTCGAAGAACTTGATGTTCCTGCCAATAAGTTCAGCGTCTCCAATCAATGGGTCGAATATAAACTCTTTGTTTAACAATCCCTTAAGATTGAGGAATCTTTCTGAAACTACCCGTTCCAATATCGGTCCATCGCGATTTTCAACCAATATTGCAGTGGCTAACAGCGCTGGCGCCCAAAGACAATTTACGAGCGAATTCTTATAAAATTCCAGATTTACTCGTTTACACTCATTAATATCATATTTGGACGATCCAATCTCGGATTTGGGTCCCTGTCCGATAAACTTTCTCGACTTAAATCTCTCGAGCGCCTGGGCGCAGCCACTATTGATATCCGGCGAACCGTCCGAAATTTCAATCCCGTAATATTGAAGTCCAATAGTCAGTAAATTGATGGCTTCCAAGAATTCCGCCTTTTCTACTTCGGGGCGCCCGAGGCAGACCAGTCCTGCCGCCGCCAAATCGGGGAAGGTAATTACTGAGGCGTCCGCTATGCCACTCATAAGATAGAAAGCAAATTTTTCGACAAGATCTCGTCTTTCGCTGGAAGTCAAATTTTTGGGTAACGATGAAAATCCCATCTTGGAAAGGAAGTCAGTAAAGGAAACCGGCTCATGGAATCGCACATAAGCGGCTCCATACTTAGTCTTCAGAATCTTCCTGGACTCCAGGAATGACAAAAAAGATTCCTTTTGTTTTTCTCTACCACGTAGTTCCTGGAGATAGGATTTTTCCTCCGGGACCCGATCATATCCAGCATATGTCGGAATAAACGTGAGATCATCCACCGCTCCATCAAATACCGTATCCAGGAGGAATCCCAACATTCCAACCTTGGGCTGCAGAAATTTTCCAGTTCGGCTTCTTCCACCCTCGATGTAAAAGTTCAAATTGATCTTTTCGTTAACCAACACTTGTACATAGCTTGCAAAAACTCTCGTGTACAGCAGCAGACCCTTGAATGAGCGCCTAATGAAGAACGCTCCACCACGGCGTAAAATGTGCCCAACCGGCCAAAAAGACAAATTCTTACCAGCAGCCATAAAAGGCAGTGGCATTTGATTAGTAAATAAGATGTAGCCTATGACAAGATAGTCTAGGTGGCTCTTATGGCATGAAACGAAAATTAGAGAATTTTTCTCACTGGCCTTCTTTATTACGGAAAAATCTGATTCGCAATAATCAAGCTTGTCGAGGATCCGTTTAAAAAGCCAGCCAAGGACATAATAGAGGAAATGAATCATCTGTAGGCGTTGATCCGCAGCTATTTCATCAACGTACGCTTCAGCTTTTTTACGGGTTCTTTCCTCTGTGGTTTTATCGGATTTTGCAGAGTCGGTGACCGCTTTCTGAACTCGGAGATCTTGCAGGACCCGGTCCTTAATTTCCATTCTCGAAAGTTTCTCAGGGCCACGATTCACACGAATTCGATCGTTGATATTTTCAATCAACTCACGCCGTAATTCGAAGGGAAGGTCCTCCCACGACTTGTTTGAACCAAATTCTTCGAATTGCTCGATGAGATGGACCGGGTTCCCAACGAGAAGCTCCGGTAGAGTCCATTTTCTAAAAGCTGTTAGAATCCTCTGTATCGGTCCCGGTTGGTCAGGATCACCCAGCAAGGTCTCCCAGAATGGTCGGATCTGTCGTCTCTGTCTTCTGTCATATAACAAGGTCAAAGGGACAATAGCTAACGGCTCAGGCATCTTGCTCTGGGATTCGATTAATATGTTTATGGGATCTTGAGCTGGGCGGACATAACGATCTCTGGTGGAGTTTTCGTCTATGAGGAAAAATGCCCCCGCTCCTCTATTGGCGAGGATGTCCTTAACGATGTCCGGCGTAAGCTCAAAATCTGAAGCTCCACGGAGCTTTTGGGTTTTTGGCCGGACTCTCAAAAAACTGGCGGCCCTAAAAAAAATATTTCTCAGGTTAGCGCCGCTTCCGAGTAGAAAGCACGGGGCAGGTAGCCCCAAACCAGCTAAACGCATGCGCAGGTATTGCAGATCATAGTGGGTTGGGTATTTGAGCGCGTAGACGATCGGTCCAGCGGCGGAAAGTTCCCGGATCAACTCGACTGATTGGTCATCGAACTTCACTTTTGGGGACAGCAATCCCGCCAGTTTTTTCACCAGTATGGGGGGTTCACGATCAAACACCCCAGGGATCGCCCGGAATTTATCGGATTTCAGGAAATCCGGAACAGTTTTTCGACTCAATTGATCAGTCATTATCACAACTATCTTGGCAAGTTAGCTTAACCTCATTCCTGATAAATGTTTATCAAGACGTCCGGGCACATTTTAGCATAGGAATGACCACCAAGTGGTAACAGAAATCGACATTGATTTGATTAAAGACTTCCCATTGATGTTGGTTTTTGAAGAATATTGCTTTTTTGTAGACTTGTACGACGCGCTAACTGTATAATACCCATAATTTTATTAGAGCATAATGTCAGGGGGTCAAATTGTTTTCTTCAATATTTGTTTATCTTCCTCCCTGTGGCAAGCCCGACAAATGATAGAAACCGTTAGAACAAACGGCGCACGCTGTGAAGATTTCTTTTCTCCATGTGAAGGAATCGGGCTTCCTCGCGCGTGGTCAAAGCGTCTTCTCCTGGAAATCTGGCGAAGACGCCGTTGCATGCTTCTTTTTCTAGATGCTGTCATCATGTTCAGTGTCTTTCTTATCGCGTACCTGGTTCGTTTTCAAACGGGCTTACAGGATTATTTCGCTGCAAAAGAACACCTCGATTTTGAAGCTTATTTCATGTCCGCCTACATAAGGGCCGCGATTATTTTTACCCTTCTTTGGGTCTTCCTAATGGTCCGTGATGGCGTCTACAGTCACAGGTTGATTTCCGCTGGGTCTCCTAGGGCCGAAATTCAAAACATACTTAAGACTGGCTTAGAGTCTCTCGCTATACTTATGGCTATTTCGTTTTTGTTTAGAGGTTTTTTGTTATCGCGATTTGTTTATGGGATGGCGTTTGCATTTGGCGCTATATTAATAATTGGCTCAAGAAGAGTTGGTCGCGCGCTCTCTCAGAAAGTTTTTCAACTGGGTGTACCTAAAAGACAAACTCTGGTAATAGGAACAAACCCATTAGCGATTGAATTTGCGACAACGTTAGAGAAAGGATCTAACGGCTTCCAGGAAATCCTCGGTTTCCTCGAATTCCCTGAAGAGAAGTGTTCAAACATCCAGGGCTCTCCTGACTGTAGAATTTTGGGCGTGGCAGAAGATATCGACAGGATTAGGGGAAAAATGGAATTCGACAGAGTGATAGTGTCTGCCGCTGATTTTCTGGGACCCATGGAAAAAAGTCGCGCACCGTTGCTTATGCGTATCCTGAACTACTGCGAGGCTTATAAAATTCCGCTTTATTTAATTTCCTTTTCTACAGACGTCTTGGTTTTGCGCTCTGAAATGGGGAGTTACCGTGGAATTCCGTTGCTGCTTCTCAGAGATTCCGCGCAACACCCGTTCTACTTCGTAGTAAAGCGTTTCTTAGACCTTATTTTGTCTGCATTGATTTTGACACTCGGGTTACCATTATGGTTAATTATATCAATAGCCATAAAGATTACGAGCCCTGGACCAGTTCTATATGTGCAAGAACGCGTCGGCAGAAACGGTAAGCCGTTTAAGATGCTGAAATTCCGGTCCATGGTTGAGGATGCGGATAAGCGACTAAAAAATATCGTGGACCTTTCAAGTTTGCCTGAACCTGTGTTCAAAATCCGGGACGACCCAAGAGTCACTCGTATAGGGTCTTTCCTGAGGAAATCCAGTCTGGACGAGATTCCTCAACTTTTAAATGTAATAAAAGGAGAAATGAGCATTGTTGGTCCTAGACCCGAACAGATAGAACTGGTCAAAATGTACAATGAACATCAATGGCGAAGACTGAAAACTAAACCAGGTATTACGGGCTATCAGCAGGTCATGAACCGAGGGGATCTTTGTCTGGCCAGGCGAGTCGAGTATGATCTATATTATCTGAAACATCAGAGTATATGGCTCGATCTCATCATATTACTTCGAACCATCATTGTTGTGATTCGGGGTGATGGCATTCTATAGATAGAACGTCACTATTGATTGATCCGTTCAGTTTGTCGGGGTAATTTTAGAACCTTATCATTGGTTTTCCAGCGAGTTTCGTTTGATGAATTCCATACGGTATAGTCGGGCAGCCCTTGTCCACCACTGGTTTATGGCGATGTCGGGGGGCGAAAAGGTCTGCGAGTCGATATGCGAAATACTTGGCGCCCCTGACCTATACTCAATCGTTGCCGATCCAAAATCCCTGAGTCATACACTGAGAAAATCATCGCTCGAAACCAGCTTCATACAGCGTCTTCCTAAGGCCAAAGAACTTTATCGATATTATGCGCCTCTGTTTCCTCTCGCCGTAGAATCCTTCGATCTGACTTCATATGATTTGGTTATCAGTAGTGACTCCAGCGTGGTAAAGGGCGTGAAAACCCTTCCAGAGACATGTCACATTTGTGTTTGTTATTCTCCCATGCGGTACGCATGGAACGCTTTCCACGACTACACTCGCAACTTTGGGCCTATCAAGAGAGGCTTGACGGCAATCCTAATGAATTATCTGGCGGTCTATGATTACTCGGCTTCGGCCCGTGTAGATTTCTTTGCCGCTATCTCTGAAACTACGAGAAAACGGATAAAAAAATACTATCGTCGAGACGCTGTTGTTATCTATCCTCCATGTGATGTTGACCGGTTCTATCCCTCTGAAAGGATCGACGACTATTATCTGTTTGCAGGACGTTTGGTCGGGTATAAAATGGCTGGTCTTGCAGTGAAAGTATTCAACGCAAACAAGAAACGACTCCTGATAGTTGGTGAAGGTCCCGAAATGCAAAGGCTCAAGGCAATGGCTTCAAAAAATATCGAGTTCCTGGGTTGGGTACCTGACGATGAGCTTTCTAAAGTTTATGCGAATTGCAGAGCGCTGATATTCCCAGGTGAGGAGGATTTCGGGATAGTGCCTGTTGAAGCTCAGGCCTCCGGACGTCCAGTAATCGCATACGCCAAAGGAGGCGCTTTAGAGACTGTAATCCCTGATCAAACCGGAATATTTTTCTACGACAGATCCGTTGAGTCTCTAACAATGGCGATCAACAAGTTGGAAAAACGCATTGACAAATTTGACACCGCAAAAATTGTACAAAACGCCTGCCGGTTTTCAAAATCCAATTTTCTGGCCAGATTCGAAGATTTTGTGTCCAGATGTATAGAAGAGCACTGTCTTGCCTTTCGATGAAAATTTCAAATATAATAATTACAAACACCTCATGAAAACCAGGACTTTCCCCAAAACATAATTGATGGGGACGAGTATAGAATGTAGTATTAGGAAGTTAGGGTTTTTTGCAAGTAAAAATGGGGAAACTTCTTGC
>JAJYDQ010000129.1 GCA_021777225.1 Deltaproteobacteria bacterium | reverse complement strand
TTCCGATCTCATGAGATACTGTGAGGCTACCAGTTCTCCCGCAGAAGTCGAATTTCCAGGGGTGTACCACTGACCAATGTGGTATCTACCTCTAACCCAGAGCGCCTTGTTGAGATGGAAATCCATCATGGTATCCATGTAAATCGTATTCCATGAGCCGTTAGAACCTGAAGCGAAAGAGGAGCCACTCGTAGCCAAATTCTGATCATTTCCAGGAAGATTGAAACCAAGCCAAAAATTTAGGGGAGCCAGATAACCGGGGCCATAGGCTGTGTTAGCTCCGGCTGTAACTACTGTCTTTTGTGCGCCATTTATGTCTGTGACCGTGGCTGTTCCTGCAGGGCCGGTATATGTTGCCCCACTTCCTGCGTCCACATCGTACGGACCAAAAAAACCGTCTGGACCGGTTTGGCCTCGGGAATCGTATTCCCAGTTGAACTGGCTATCCATCGAGAATTCAAAGGCATGGGAGGTTCTGTCTGCCACAAGGATAGCGAATCCTAACAATGTGATGCGAATCAATAGCTTAAAATTTTTCATTTCAAAACACCTATACACTCAATAACTACTCATAGCATGACTATTAAAAGAAACTCATTTAAACCACTTATTGAATGCTCAAGGCCAGAAACATTCAGTTCAGCCTAAGGAACTTCCCCAATGATTTTTCTAAAAGATACTATTCAGTAGCTTGTTATATATAATCAAACGTATCAAGGCATGGTGTAGAATGTCAATGAAAAAATAACATCGAATTTTAGAAATTAGTGATCATTAACTACTCTAAACTTGAGTTGTTTTGCCTCATAGTTATGTAATATTTTATATCAACCAAGTAGTAATTAGCGGAAACGCTCTAATGAATCGCGGCTTTTACGGATGATGTCTGGATGGGAGCCATAGTTTTTTACAAATATGTAGGCAATGTAAACCATGTCGACAAAATCGAAACACCGCTCGATCACTTGAATATTATGTAACAACCTATCAATAGGTTAGCTAACTGTCATCGCGTGGCTCAGTTTTTGCTCTTGGTTGAATAAATTGCAAGCGACTCCGCCAGGTTCCGCTCAATTCGGGTTGCCTCGCTCCCCGTGACAGTTAAACACCAAGGACTTGGAGAATGAATAAGGACCAAAGTTTTAGAGTGACTGCTAAAAACAGTATGCTGTACGTACTCGCTGATGACGCGCTGAAATCTCCCTTAGAGATAATGGCGGAAAGATTTCAGACTTGCAGACAACTTAGGGTTGTTCGAGAGTATGGCCCTTCAGGCGCGCTTTACAATCTCATACTATCCGGAGTAGCTTGCGACGTCTATTATTCCGGCGATTGGTCCTTGCTGGAAAAGCTGGAACGACAGGACCGACTGGTCACCTTAAAGAGATTCCTGTCTTCAAACACCTTGTTGACAGTGTCCCAAGCCGGTCAACCCAAGAGAAATCCCATCTCTGATTTTGGCGTCAGTGACTCCGGTTTGACCGTCGGTTCTTCATCACGATTTGCGTCAGGAAAAGATGAATCCCCAGGGGTTGATATCAGAATGGAGATACTTTTTGGAATTGGAGCGCTCCGCGGCCAGCACGAGCGATTAGCTCAAAAATTCATCGACGCGACATTTCACCATATCGACGAATTTTTGATGTCAGGATTGCAGATTCCTGAGAATGGTGGATGGGAGACATGTCGCGAGACTTTGTTCAAAGCGGATCGAATAAACACTAAATGTTGGGAGGGTATATGAGAATAATTGCAGATTTGTTTGGTAACGAGGCCATGGAAACTCATCCAGAGCGCTTGCATCCGCTAGCTTACGGGGCCTGCCAGTTCAAAACTGAATTCAAAGATCATCTTAACCCCGTATTGGACCAATACAGCAAATAGACCAGCATAAAGTTGAATAGTCCTTAAAAGACATATGAACACAGGGGATGTCACTGGAGGATCATTTAGACGAGTCTCCCATACGAACGAATTTTGGTTTACGGGTCATCATGGCGCCCTGACGCTCGACGGGCCGCACGTTTCTTTGATGAGCACGGTGTGGCGTAAGCGTGGATCGACATCGACGAAGAAAACGATGCGAGTAACTTCGTGAGGGAAACCAACAGTGGGCAGATCTCGACTCCCGTTATCGTTTTACCTGACAAGTCTAATCTGGTAAGCCCATCAAGCTGTGAACTCGCCAAAAAGTTGGAAGAGCCTTTTGGGGAGGCCGATCCTCAAAGCTAATGGTACTGAGGGTCCCTTGACGCCAAAATTTTATACGTGTAAAAGCCCCTGAAGGTTAGTTCATATTCCAGATAAGAGCGTTGAGGACCCCAGCGAAGGTCACCCATGACAGATATGGCGCCATCAGGACACCCGCCAGCTTCGAGACCTTCCAGAACGCCACGGAAGTTGCCAGAATCGCTAACCACAAAACGCCAATCTCAATAAGCGCCAAGCCTGAACTCCTAAGGCCGAAGAATAAAACCGACCAACCTAAATTCAAGAGGAGCTGTATGGCATAGATCGCGAGTGGGAGTTGTCGTCGTTCGGAAGCGCTCCGCCAAACGATCCAAGCGGCGATCCCCATTAAGATGTAGAGGATCGTCCATATGGTACCAATCGCAGCTCCAGTTGGAGTCCAGGAAGGCTTATTAAGGGAAGGATACCAACTGCTTACAGAGAGATTGGTAAGAAAACCGCCCAGGGCTGCAATTCCAAAAACAATGAGCAGACTCACCACAAGACCGACTACTTGCCTGAGTTTGTTCATAGATTTGTAGGTTGTCTCATGGTCCATCGATGAATAACCAAATTCAACCGCTTGCTATCTACAGTATCGATACTATCGACCGGACTAAACAGGCCAGAAAAATTGTAGCCAAAAGTCCTCCGATCCAAAGCGCAGCAAACCAAAGCCACTGAAGTTGCTTTTCAGTAAGCGCCTTCATGGGATGCCTTTCCCCGAAAGAGATAGTAGCAGAAGGCGGTGTATGTCAAAACGACCGGTAACAGAATGACAGTACCGACCAGTAACAGCGATTGCGAAGAACCGGCCGCCGCTGCCTGTCGAAAGGTAACGCTAAAGGGAACGATCCAGGGCCAGAAGCTTACAGCCAGCCCAATGTAGCCCATGAGAAACACCAGGAGGCTCAAGACGAAGGGGCGATACTCGCTCGTACCGCGCAGATCTCGCCAGATTTGAACGAATAGGCCGGCGGTCAAAACGGGCATGGGTAGCAAATAGAAAAACATGGGCATACTAAACCAAAGGTTTTTAACACCCGCATTTATCATCGGCATACTGATGCTGACAATTACCATAAAGAAGCCTACATAGGCCAGGACATACGATGCGCTCCTTCGCGCCCATTGCTGGGTAACCCCGTCGGTCTTCATCACCAGCCAGGTGGCTCCGAGGAGCGCATACCCGAATACCAGCGCAATACCCGTCATCACGCTGTACGCATTGAGCCAGTCGAAGGATCCACCGGCAAAACTTCGGCCCTCGATATGAAATCCGCGAACGAAAGCTCCCAGTATCATTCCTTGCATAAGGGCAGCCAGAAGAGACCCGAAGTGGAAGGAGTAGTCCCACAGTCTGCGGTATCGGGTCGCTTTGAAGCGGAACTCAAAGGCAACGCCTCGGAAAATGAGCCCCAAGAGCATCAAGATGACCGGTATGTAAAGGGCCGGCATAAGAATCGCGTACGCCAGGGGAAATGCGGCAAACAGTCCGCCGCCACCCAGAACCAGCCATGTTTCGTTGGCGTCCCAGAACGGCGCGATGGAATTCATCATGCGATCCCGGCATTGATCAGTGGGAGCTAAGGGAAAGAGCACGCCAATACCCAAGTCAAAGCCGTCCAGCAGGACGTAGAGAAAGATTGCAGCGCCGATAAGGCAAAGCCATATTAGAGGCAGATCCAGGAAGCTTTCGAAGCTAAACATTGGGTCCTCCTTTTTCTGATACCAGACCCGTCAACAGCGGCGGCTTCTTGACTCCGTGAGCGCCGTAGACTTCTTCTTCGGAATCTGGGCCCTTTCGGATTAGTTTCAAAATATAATAGGTTCCAGCCCCGAAAATAAACCCATAAGTGAGAACAAAGGCCGTAAAGGACATGGCCATTGGGGGAGCCCCCACCGGTGAGACGGCTTCTGTGGCCCTCATCACTCCGTAGATGATGTATGGCTGCCTTCCGACCTCTGTTACAAACCATCCCGCAAGCACGGCGAGGAAACCGGCCGGGGTCATGGCCATACACCAGTAATGAAACCACCTCGCCTCAAATAATTGTTTTTTCAAGTAAAGAACCAACGCAGCCAAGCCGGTAAGGATCATCAAAACACCAAGCCCTACCATAATGCGGAAGCACCAAAAAACTATCCACACCGGCGGACGGTCCTCTTTGGGCCACGCCTTTAACCCCACGACCTTTCCATTAAGGTCATGAGTAAGAATCAGGCTGGAAAGTTTTGGAATCTCGATCGCATACTTTGTCTTTTCAGCTTCCTGATCTGGCCATCCAAAGAGATTAAGGGGCGCTCCGATCCTGGTTTCCCAGAGACCTTCCATGGCAGCCACCTTGGCCGGCTGGTGCTTCAGAGTGTTCAGACCGTGCTGATCCCCCAAAAAGAATTGAAGCGGCGAAACAAAGATAGCCATGATCATTGCCATACCAAACATCACTCGAGCACATTTCTGATGACGACCACTCACCAGATAGAATGCGCCTATGCCTCCCACAACAAAGGCCGTGGTCAGGTAGGCTGCAGTGACCATGTGGACAAAGCGGTAGGGGAACGAAGGATTGAAGATAACTTCCAGCCAGTTTACAGCATAGACCAAGCCCGCTTCTCCGATTCGATACCCCTGAGGCGTTTGCATCCAGCTATTGGCAGACAGAATCCAGAATGCCGATGTGACTGTGCCAACCGCTACAATGATGGTGGACGCAAAATGCATCCGTGGGCTGACCCGGTTCCACCCGAACAGCATGACTCCCAGGAATGACGCCTCGAGAAAGAATGCGGTGAGGACCTCGTAGCCTAACAACGGACCGAGGATGTTCCCGGCTTTATCCGAGAATGCCGCCCAATTTGTACCGAACTGGAAGGACATAACCACGCCGGAAACCACACCCATGCCGAATGTTACGGCAAAAATCTTGACCCACATGCGGTATGTCTGTGCATAGGAGGACTCGCCTGTCGAGAGCCATCGCCACTCGAGTACGGCTAACCAACTGGCCAGACCTATGGTGAAGGCCGGGAAAAGAATGTGAAACGAAACGGTGAAAGCAAACTGGATGCGTGCCAGTAACACCGGATCAAAGTTTTCAATCATTATTGCCCTCCATGGTTAGGAAATTCCTCGAGCATGACCCGAACTGTTCATGTTTCCCCCATAGGGCCAGCGTCCTATCGGAATCGGCTTACAGGAGATCCTTCAATGCCTCGTTAATAGTAGGGAATTCGAAGCGGAAACTGTTATCCAGGAGAACTTTTGGAATGGCTCGTTGGCCTTCAAGGATAACCGATCCGAATTCACCCAGCACAAGCTTTATCATGAAGGATGGCGCAGGAATGAACGATGGCCTTCCAATAGATTTTCCAATAGCCTTGCCAAGGTCTACGTTCCTTACGGGAAAAGGGGCCGCAAAGTTCACGGGGCCTTGAATATTCTCATGTTCTATAAGAAACAGTTCCGCTCGACAGAGATCCTTGACGTGCATCCAGGGAACCCATTGCCGCCCGCTCCCCATAGGACCACCGACAAAGAACTTGAACGGTAGGACCATCTGATTAAGTGCTCCACCCCCCTTTCCCAGGATTATCCCGAATCTGGTGGTCAGCACCCTGACGCCCTTCTGCTCCGCCTTGTAGGCTTCCGCTTCCCAGTCTTGAGCGAGATGAGAAAGGAAGTCAGAGCCCGGAGGGGCGGTCTCGGAAAGCTCTTCATCCCCGCAGGCGCCATAAATCCCAGCCCCGGAAGTATTGATCAGGGTGATTTTCCTTCCAGTATCAGCAGGAAGCGCGTCTACCAGGTAGCGTGTAGTAAGGATTCTCGTATCTCTGAGCAGTTTCTTGTACGCGTCATCCCATCTCTTGAAAACGGGAACCCCAGCAAGGTTGATCAGCAGATCGAAACTCAATATTTCCTCTTGCCAGGGCCCAGGC
>JAJYDQ010000049.1 GCA_021777225.1 Deltaproteobacteria bacterium | reverse complement strand
TGTCGCTATAAAATTTCAATCCCTCGAGGGTTTGGGACGAACAGTTGTCACTGTGTCAAAAGCCGGAAACGTTATTGGGCTTTTGGGTATATCCGACACGTTGCGAAGTTCAGCAGCGCCTGCGGTGCAAAGACTGAAACAGATGGGTATAAAGGTGGCCATGATTACAGGGGATAATAGACTCGTTGCCGAGGCTACCGGGAAAACCCTCGGAATAGACCAGGTATTGTCGGAAGTCCTGCCGGCTGATAAATCTGGAGAAATTGGCCGACTGCAACAGGAAGGGCGAATTGTCGCCATGGTCGGTGATGGGATAAACGATGCCCCTGCCCTTAGCGCAGCCGACATCGGGATAGCTGTGGGGGCCGGGTCCGACATAGCTATTGAAGCCGGGTCCATTACGCTAATGACAAGTGATTTAAACCTGGTCCCTACCTCAATCTATCTGTCGGCTCAAACTATGAAAGTTATCAAACAGAACCTTTTCTGGGCTTTCTTTTACAACAGTCTGGGTATACCCGTGGCCGCCGGCGTGCTTTATCCGTTCTTCGGGATACTCCTGACACCCGTCATTGCTGCTTTGGCTATGGCGATGAGTTCGGTGTCCGTAGTTTCTAATTCCTTGCGTTTGAGAAACTCTTTGGCCAAAATGTGAGATGGCTTTCAGTACCTTTTGAAGGAGGTATGCTGAATTTTGTCGGGATTTTGTTTTGGAGCTAAAAATGTCATCGTTTTGTCTTGTGTCTGTTGGAAACAGGCATCCTGATTTTTATGAATCGTCTTGCAGGCGTCTATTCGTGGTGTCCACATTATTGGCCTTATTATTTTTATCTGCTACTGGTCTTTACGCCTCTGGGAATGCCACGACTCAACCTGCACAAGTCTCAGAAAATTTGCAACTGCCGGAGCGCAAACAAGTGGTAATCGTGGGGGCAGGAATGGCAGGTCTTACGGCCGCTTATTTCCTTAAAGACAGAGACATAGCGCTGCTTGAAAAGAGCGACCATTACGGTGGAATAATAGATAGCGGTAGTTTCGGAGGGTATAATTACCCTAAAGGCCCCGCTTATATCGGAATTCCACAAGGGCCTGTCGAGACCATGATTGTTGAAATGGCCCTTGAACCTCTCGAAATACCAGAACCATCGCAGGGTTTCTATTATGACGGAAGGTTCTATTTTGGGACCAAAGAAATGGCTAAACTTTTCATCGAGAAAAGTAGCGCTGAAGAATATAGACGTTTCGTAAATCGCGTCAAAAAACTTTCCAGGGTGTACGGAGATTGCTCTTATTCAGCTTTGCCGGGAGAATTGCGTGAATTGGAAAAGATTACAGCCAACGATTGGTTTGAACGGGAAAAGTTTCCACCAATATACATGGAGATTTATAACTCTCAGGCATGCTCTGTTTTTGGGGCTGGGCTTGAACAAATATCAGCATTGAGCTTTATACCGGAGATAGGCTTTCAATTTGAATCATCTGAGTCTGAGAATGACCGAAATAGTGTGGAACGGAACGAAGAAAACGCGGCTTCGGGAAAAGGATCAGGGGCGTACACTTTCAGAAATGGCCTTTCGGAACTTCCCGAGGCCATTGTTAAGAAACTTGGGGACAAGACAAGACTTGAATGTAATGTTACAAACATAGGCCTAAAGGACAAACTTTACAAAGTTCACTACGTTGATAAAGGAGGAATTGAACACATTATAGAGTCGGAAGCCGTGATAATTGCAACTCCGGCGCCTGAAGCGCTAGAAATTGCCGGGAATCTTCTTAATGAAGAACAAAAAAAATCTCTGGGAGGTATCAAATACTGTGGTTACATTTCCGTTGCCTTATTCTGCTCTGCTCCAATATTTGACAAATCATTCGACCTTGGAGTTGGGAATAGCTTTGTGTTTACAGATATTTATGATGTATCATGGGTGCAAAGAGCATATGACAAAAGCCTGAGCGAACTCCCGGAAAGGGTAATTTGCGCACACATTCCGGCGTGTAGTCGTGACAATAAACAACTTAAGGGATTGTCGGACGAGGAATTGGTCAAGAAAACTGTAGCTGATTTGGAGAGGATCTTTCCTGACGCTGGTTCAAAGATTGTCGGACACGATGTTAAAAGGATTAATAAGGCTTATCCTGTCATGCGACCAGGAGTGTACGAAACTATCGTAGGCCTGAATGATATCAACCAGGGGAAGGCGCTTCTGGCTGGGCAATACATGACCTACCCCACAATTGAGTCCGCAGCGGAATCCGGATATCTGGCCGCCATCAAACTGGACGCTGCTTTGGGTCCACCTAGAGCGGCTGAGGCTGCAGAGTCCAAGCGCTGATACATGCCGAGCGATCCATCCCCCTATCCATGAAAACTTCCTTTGGAATCAGTGATGGGCTGGCACTGTTCCGGGATTAGCGTATTTGTGGATGTACCTTTTGCGAAGTCTGTCAATTATTTCGGGATCAGGCTGGAATGGGTTTTCAACAGGCGCCGGGAGCGGTAATTCATGCTCCGTGATAAAAGGCGTGTCCAAAAGTTTCTCGTTGTACGCCTTCACCATCAGATATTCGAGATTTGCAGCGTCCAGTATGTTATACGCCAGCAAGGTTTCAAGCGCTTTTACATTGGTTCGTCTCTGATATTCATTCCATAGCAAAACAGCGAAGTAACCGTTCACATCCGTAAGTTCCCCCCTGTCGAGCCCCATCATTTTCTCGCAACCTTTTAGTCCCCCCTTGTAGCCAAGGCTGCTCAAAATAAATCTCAAATCTATATGAGCCTGGTTAAATTTAAAGCCGAGATGTTTCTCAATAGTGGGGAGATCAAAACATTTCCCGTTGTAAGTGACAAGAAGTTTATAATTCTGGACATCATCCTTGAATTGATAAAGATTATAATCACGTATGTAATAATTTATAGACGCCCCGTCGAACATGGATATTGTAGTAATAAACTCTTCAGAACCGGCTAAACCATTCGTTTCAATATCCAGATAGGCTACCGAGTCGCGGAATTCTGTAAATATTCTCCACACTTCATTAGAGTGCAGAGATTCCGCAAAGAAATTCGGGTTTCCAAGTTCGAGTTGGCCTAGTGACTGACGGATTCCAATCCTTAGTATTTCCAGATTCCGTAACCCCAAACCATCGTTCCGGACATCCAAAGCATCATCCCAATTGAGAATACCGAGGTCCCAAAGTTTTTTTTCGCTCTTTTCGCCTATACCATTGATATGACAGAATGTGTTCCTTAACATTTTTTGCCGTAACTGTCCGCAAGGGACCCAGGGAATGAAGCCTTTCGTGCCAATACCCCAACAAAGAAGCGGAAAAAGTAATAAATAGAATCCCGTGGTTCGAGATTAACTTCCTTCATCAAGCCGTGTAATTCATTTCTATCGAATGTAGAGCCAATCCAGGTCCCGATTGATGATTCAGGTACAAATTTCTGAAAGCCGAGCGGGCCGTAAAGGTTGGGCACTCCGACAAAGACGTTTCCTCCGGCCATTGTAACCCTCGTCATTTCTGATAGGGCCAGATTAGGTGTGGCAAGGTGTTCCAGTGTGCTACTGTTCCAGACCAATCCGATACATTGACTCCGAAACGGCAAATTTTCAAGGTCGGCCACCACCACATTGAGACACTCATCTCGCAGCCTGGCCTCTCTCAAAGCTTCTATGTCAATGTCAATAGCTACAGCCAGACCAACGCGTTCATCACATGATAGAATAGAAGTCGCAAATGCCGGTCCGGATCCCGCTTCCAAAACAACGCATGATCTTTCAGGAATTCCAGTTGTGAGCAGGTAACTGACGAGCTTGTGGTTGAGGCGCCGCCTGAGCGAATCATAAAAGCTGTAGAGCGATCCACCAGGGGACCCTAGTTGCCACGCTTTATATCCCAAGATTATTCCGCCTTCCTAGCCAACGCAAGAATCGAGCTTCCGAATGGCAAGTCAAAGTGTTTAAGGATCCTCTTTTCAATATGCGCGATATTAAACAGGATCTCGTTTATTAGGTTAGGCAAAGGTTTGAGATCAGATCTGGGAGCGTCTGAGCCGCTACGTTTCCAATATGGCTGAAGGACCCTATATGCCACTACAAGTGGAAATACAGACGCGAACAGATGGGTCATACGAATCAGTTCCACCGGCTTCGTATTCATCAGACCAACTAACCTTTGTTTTGAATAGCGTCTTGTGGCGCCTACCGCCTTGTGGTGTTCCTCAGAAAGCAGCCATTCATAAGCTGGAACGACAAGCGCAATCAGCCCGCCAGGCTTTAATACTCTCCACATCTCGGAATACGCGGCCATCTCGTCAACTGCTTCACATTCAAGTACATCAACCGATACAACAGCGTCGAAAGATTCTTCCCTGAAAGGAATCTGATTGATAGATGAGACACAAACTCTGTCCAGACCGCGTTGCGGCCAGAAGGAAGCGGCGTGAGTCGATATGTCGAAGCCGAAGATTTCGTAGTGCTTATTTTCGTTCAGACTAATAAGGTTTTGGCCTGTTCCGCAACCGGCGTCCAATACTGATAACCCGGACCTCAGACCGGCATCCCGCAGAGTTTCACGCAATATTGAATGCAACCCTCTGAACCACCAATATGATGTTTCAAATTTGAAGAGTGTCTTGTATTCGTAAGGTTCCAATTCGCCTAGTCTACAATCTATCAAACAGGATAGTGAACAATGTCCGGATCTGCAGGGTCAAAACGTAGTGATTTTAGCATCAAAACTTCAGATTCAACCGCAAAAGTTATTATGTGAGATTCGAAAGGATGGAAGAAAACTCCCTGTCCGCCACACAGTTCAAATTCGTCTCTCAAACCGGTGTTAACATTAACAGTTCTCACGTTAGCTGAGCCATTAACAAGATAAAAAAACATTACAGTCTTTTGGTGATAATGGTTTCCCAGTATTGCGCCGCGACGCATCTTCGCCCAGTTTATCGCTCTCCATTCACCGGAATTTATGATCTCGCGGAATAATCCCCTATCATCATTTCTCTCAAAACCAGGAGGAACAATTTCATGCGCCATTAGTCGATCTTTCTTAAACGAGCCGTGAATATACGGATTACATACTGCAATCCCGTCCGGAAAAATTTCAAGATGCTCGGAGCGGACTTTGAAATCCCTTTGGCTCTGTCTCGGAAAACATATGGAATTTCATATACAGTGAGTCCCTTTTTTCGGCACGTGTAGAGAAATTCCATGAAGTATGCGCCATAACCTGTAGGAATAATGGATACCTTATCAAACACTGTTCTTTTCAGGACAACGAAACCGCTGTCATAATCCTTGATACTGTAACCAAGAACTTTTGTAGCCAGGCCATTGATGAACCGGCTCGAAGCCACACGCAGAAAGGCCCTATCATCTATTCCACCGGGCGCATATCTCGATCCAACTACTATGTCATATTCATCGAGTTTGGCTATCATCGCCGGCAGCAGGGAGGGCGGCATGCACATATCGGCATCCATCCAACCCACAACCGAGCCTCTGGATTCTATGATGCCCCTGTTAAACGCCGACGCAAGCCCCCTGGTATCTACTCTGCGAATTAGCTTCACTCTGGGATCTTTATGGTCTTCTACAAGTTTCCATGTCATGTCTGAAGAATCGTCGTCTACGACTATCACTTCAACGGGGTCCTTAACATGCTCAAAAATACTCGATATTGTGTCGAGAATATTCTCTCGTTCGTTGTAGGTCGCCAAAACTATTGAGACCCGAGGATCTCCTTCCACTATTCACCTCCAAAAAAAACGGCGCGGTTTTGCCCGGCCGTTAAGAAAAATCTTTGGGCCAATGGGCTAGCGCTGTTTACATTCTTTCACTTTTTCGACTACAGTTTCGATTTGCTGTCTCGTCAAAGGTAAACCGGAAGGCAGATACAACCCTCGGTTCCAGAGGCCCACAGAAACCGGATAATCTCCTGAGATGTCTGGAAATCTGCTGTCTGTTCCCTTAAACAAAGGTTGCAGAGACATTGGGCAAAAAAAGGCCCTTGTGTCAACGCCCTTCTCCCG
Organism: Deltaproteobacteria bacterium; assembly: GCA_021777225.1. Taxonomy (GTDB): domain Bacteria; phylum Desulfobacterota; class Desulfomonilia; order Desulfomonilales; family Desulfomonilaceae; genus CAJBEZ01. The sequence goes on along the minus strand of JAJYDQ010000049.1, from coordinate 23,506 downwards.
CAACATAGACATTAACTGATCCTTTGTTAGCCCAAGGCTGTCATTGATAACTACACCGTACATCCAGTAAACATTCTTTGCCCAGGTTTCCTCAACCGGTAGTGTCAAATGAGGCCAATCATTAAGCAGTTCGTTGTAAGTCGATCCAATCCATCGTTTCTTTTCAACTTTCTGTTCCACCATTTCCGTTTGGGCAAGCCCTATCGCGGCCTGAACGTTGGTAAGACGATAATTGTATCCCATTACGCTGTGAACGAACCTCGGCTCCTGAAAACCTTGATTGCAATATAATCTAAGACGCCTGGCAATTTCGTCATCGTTGCAGACGACCATTCCACCCTCGCCTGTCGTCAATATCTTGTTCCCGTAGAAACTGAAGCATGAGACGTCTCCGATGCCACCGACCTTGCGGCCGTTGACTTCAGCCCCATGAGCTTCCGCACAGTCTTCGATAACATAAAGATTATGTTTTCGGGCAATGGCCATGATGCTTTCCATGTCACATGGATGTCCATACATGTGCACCGCCATGATGGCCCTGGTTCTCGGCGTTATTTTAGCTTCAATCAACCTAGGATCGACGCACCAGGTCCTTTTGTCTACATCGACGAGGACAGGTTTGGCGCCGGCGAGTATGACCATATTGGCCGAAACTATAAGCGTAAAATCCGGAATTATGACCTCGTCTCCAGCGCCAATTCCCAACGCAGTCATAGCCAGGTGAATTGCAGTTGTCCCGCTACTGCAGGCTACGCCGTGGCGCGCCTCGCAATAAGCTGAGAATTTCTCTTCGAACATGCTGATGTATTTCCCAGCCGAGGAAATCCAGTTTGTTTCTAAGCAGTCGTGGACATATTGTGCTTCACGACCGTCAAGGGCCGGCTCGCAAACAGGTATCATTTTAACAGGTTCTCCAAAGCGAATATGATTTCGTCGGATATCAAGTAGGCTGATTGCTGCAACCAAGCGGTTCCAGCCTAAACTTATATCTAATAACTTATTGAACACTCATGGTCAAGAAAATGTTCCTGATCAGCATAAGTGTCTGTTCACCATCGACCGGAGAAATTGGAATAAGTTTCCGGCAGGATCGAAATTTTCACCGACAGCTATTTTAATTTCAGCCATACGAGTTTAGCCGGACCAGGACCTGGGTTAACCCACTGATTGGGCATCTCGGTGGTAAGATAAACAACATCACCGGCTTTAAGTTTGTAGGCGGCTTTTTCGACAGTCATTTGCAAACGACCGGAGAGTACGTACCCAACTTCTTCCCCCTTGTGAACAAAAAAGTGGCATGGAAGTTTGGTGTCCGGGGCCATTTCTATAATATAAGGCTCCGCCTGGCCATCGAAATCAATCGGAGTCAACAGCTTGGCGACGACTATTCCTTCGGGAATGTCATGAAGTTTTATTTCAAGAGCCTCGGCAGCGGAAAACACGATTCGCCTTGTCAAATCGACGCGATCCTGGAAGAAATAGCTTACATCAACAGACAGGACCTCTCCCATTTTCAGCAAAGCAGGCAAAGAAGGGTAAATAAGATTGCTCTCAACCTGGGAGATGGTACTTGGTGTAACACCAACGAGCCTCGCCAGTTCTGTCTGGGACAAACCTCGTTTGGTCCGAACATCTTTCAGACGAAGTCCCAATTCAATGCGACTCGACGTCCTGCGTTCCTCTTCGAATCTCACAGTCAGGTCTTTTGTCCAATACGAATGAGGACGATGGAGATTTTCGAAACTACGTTCCTCAGCTTTTAGTATCGTGATGGAAGTAGATCCTCGTTTGATAGAAAGTTCTATGGCCACCTGAGCGATCTGGTTGATCTGGGCGCGGAGCTTCGGAGAATGGGCGTTTTTTTCCATGATCCAGTAAGCCACTGTATTTAGTTCGTAAAGCCTGGGACAAGAATGAGTATAAAAATTCAGAATTTTGTCCTCGCCTCCCCAGAGTTCCTGCATTCCAGTCAAACTTTCAAAGACCAGCCTAACGTCACCTTCCAGCGACGCATGCACCCCATAAAGCGTATCAATGACGTGCTGAGGCTGACGAGGCTCATCTACACGAATTATTCGGCATGGCCATTCCGTCTTCCCATCATAATAAAACCGCAGGAAAACATCGGAACCCGCTCCTTTACCCCAAGTAAAACAGTCCAGTATCGTTAAAAGTGGATTCTCCGCAAGTGGTCCCAATTTCTCCAGGAGATTGCGGGGCGATCGATCAAAGCTTACATATATCAGGGCCTTCCCTTGAGATTGTGACGCCTGGATCAGGTTAAAGCAGAAAACTGAGGCCAGACTTCCGGAATCGTCATGCCAAACGACATTATCTCCAATGAAAAGTCCGCCCAACAGGCGATCCAACTGACTGACGCCGGAGGTTACTCTTTGCTTCAGACCAAGGGACATATCATTCACCTACAATAAAGAATTTCAATTACTTTTTGATGAAACTATTCAAAAGCCCCGGCCATGTCAAGAAAAGTCAGCGGGACGCGTAAACATAGCGGCAAGTTACGGTCCCGATTGTTTTTCGTGATTACGTCAGAAATTTTGGCAAACCCGGTTCAATCACCCCAATAACTTGTAAGGGGCCGCCCTGTCAGCCCATTCGCTGTCAGGATAACGACCAGTTAATTGCTCATAGGCCTCTTTTAGATGTGACGCCTGTCCGGTACTCTTGTAAAGTGATACCCCCCTTAAATAGACCGCCTCGGGCGCGGCTTTGCTTGACGAGTGATTGGATACGATGTCGTCAAAATTACAGACAGCCTGTTCAAATGAGCCCGTTTCGAAATCGACCTTTCCTATAGCCAATAGAGATGCGGCTACAAATTCTTCTGGCTTCAGAAAACCAACAGACCTATGATGTTCTTCACCGTTTTCATCAAGAGTGACAAGGGTTGGTGTCCACTTTACCTTGAATTGCCCTGCCAATCTATCATCCGCTGGTATTCGCAAGGGAATCAATCTGTCAGTTATGAAATTTACCACGTCGGCGTCAGGATACGTAACCGCATCCATCTGTTTACAGCCGATTCAAGCTGGATTAAAAAAATCCAGCAAAACAGGTTTCTTCTCATTCCTGGAGCGGACAAGGGCCTTTTCAAGGTTTGTCTCCCAAATGATTTTTGTCGGCATTCGCGTCTCCTTTCCAGATCTCTATTCCAAAAAATCGTCGTACATACTATGTTAGAAGGTAATCAGACGTAGCCTTACGTCAAGGCGACTCCCTTCAGGGCCGGGGGAGAGACAAATCTTAGCAGGTCTATAGTCAGAAACAGGTCCACGGATAGTTTGACTCAGGAGGCGGTAAGTTGGCAGACAAACAATTCAAATATTTGCGACAGGATTTTCATCCACTTACGGTAAAACTTCGCCATATGGAACTGTATATCAATTTCCTCGATTCCTTCGTCGAGGTAAATAATATCATGGATATCTCTGCGCTAACTGACCTGGAGAAAATCGAACTGGACGCTCGTGATCTCGAAATAGTTAGCGTCTCATGGGAAGAGCCGCCCTCAGGTATACCTGTTGGTAACGCAGCTTACAAATACTTTGGAGACATCAACAAATTAACCGTGATTCCGGATCGGATCATTAGATCAGGTGAAGCATTCAAACTTAGGACCGTCACGAGGTGTGTTCCGTCCGAGAATGTGCTGGAAGGAATCTATAAAGACGCTACCCCGCCGGGAGCGCCCCAACAATACATGTCACAATGCCAGCAGTGGGGATTTCAACGTATAGCTCCTGTTTTTGACGACTGTCGAGCTAAGTGTAGAATGTCGACTACAGTAGAAGCCGATGCGAGATATACCAATCTGATTTCCAACGGAGATATAGACATTAACAGGAACCCGGATGGAATTCCCTTCCTTAAACCTGGAGACCCTTTCCGAAAGCTCATCACATACAGAAACGACATCCCAATGGCCCCGTATTTGTTCATCGTTAGTGTAGGCACATGGGACTCTCTCGTAGATCATGTGACATATGCCTCTGGGAAGACTGTCCGCCTGGAATATCTCGTGCCTATCGGCAGGAAATCGGGCGCTCTGACACCCATGCAAATACTCAAAGAGTCAATATTGTGGATTAAAACAACGCAGGATTACGAATACAAATCGGACGTTTATCGCACCATTTGCATGACAAAGTCGAACTTTGGGGGCATGGAAAATGTCGGTAATACTACCATAGTCACCGACGCGGCTCTCATAGACGAGCACACAACGGACATGTCCCTGTTGTATGCGCATTCCGTTATTGTTCATGAATTTGAACACAACCAGTGTGGTAGCGAAACTACCATGGAGACACCTTTCGATGTGTGGTTAAACGAGGCTTACACCGTCGATGTAGAAAGAAATTTCCTGAGGGACACTTTTGACCCAACGTTCATTCGTCTCAACCAGGTTGATTCGATAAGAAGTCCCTTGCTGGGTCCGCTCGCTATCGAAGACACAGGGACCGCTGGAATTATTGTCAGGGAAGGCTTTAACGACCCCGATGAACTCATAGATAGTGTCACCTATGTTAAGGCCGCTGAAGTCATAAGAATGTTGCGACTGCTTCTCGGCGCTACGACATTCAATAGCGGAAAAGAACTTTACTTTTCAAGATACAGAGACTCAAACGCAAATACGGACCAATTCTTCGAATGTTTTGAGGAGACTTCAGGAAGAGATCTAAAACAATTTAAGGAATGTTGGCTTTATCGTATCGGATATCCAAAAGTTACTGTTTGTACCGAATACGATCCGAAAACCAAGACATATAGGATAGGATTTTCTCAACAAAAGTCCGAATCCGGCGCCTTACCCTTTCACATTCCAGTGGAACTAGCCCTGATTGATCAAAATGGCAACGTCGTTGAGGATACCGACCAGGTTTTCGAGTTCAACTCCCCAAATGCAGAACTGATTTTCCAAAATATAGTTACTGAACCGGCATTTGCTTCCTTAAATCGCGATTACTCTTTTTACGGGACTTGTCATCGGGAAAAGGAAGAGCAAGACGACCTAGTCCGTCAGGTCAGGCTTGAGGACAATCTGTTCAATCGAATCGAGGCATTCCGCAGGTACACAGATTTACAGAGAGTAAGGCTTCTCAATCAGCCGGACGCCCCAATTGATCAGGGTTGGATCAATCTTTTCGGCGAACTCTTGGCTGATCGAAACATCGCCTCGTCGGCAAAATCTTTCTTACTCAGAATAGATGAGCAGCCATTGGATAGATCTTATTCGAGTTGGCATACGGAACTGGTTGATGTTCGCGAAAGACTGACCAGGATGGTTAACATGACTTATAAATCTAACATTGTTGAGGAATTCGAATCATTGGATACTTATAAAGATAAATCTTCATCTAGATGCGGCATTGAAGACCGTATACTCAAACAGACTCTGTTGGAAATTATTGCCATCGACGACGCGCCGGACAGTCATGATTTGATTAGAAAGCATTACAAACGCGCCACCTCGGCGACAGACAAGATTGGGGCATTGCTCGCCATAAATCGTTCATCCATGAATGAACGAATTGATGTTCTAGAGAGAACTTACCAGGATTGGCAAGGAAACCTCAGCGCATACGCCAATTATTTAAGAGTAATTTCGAGTGGGTGGAAAAGCGATCTTTTCGAAATGATTGACAAGGAGAGAAGTAGGTCTACTTTCGACATTGCAAATCCGACATGGGCGCGTGCGCTTTTCCTTACCACGGCAGGCAACACAAAGAAAATCTGGACCGCTGAAGGGGTCAACTGGGCGATGCGCGTCATAATAGAATTGGCGACTGTGAACACTTATGTCGCTTCAAAGCTGCTCAATGTTTTTCAGGATTTTAAAAGGATGAGACCGAACCTCAAGCCACTTGTGGCTGACGCACTGGAAACAATAATAAATGAAGTTTCTGAAAAAAGAAGCTCGACAGTCAACAGACAAGCTTCTTCTTACCTTTATTAGGAGACTCCGGCGCCAGACAGGGATCACAAATTCGTCGGGACAAGATTTTGAATCCGATCAATTACGAGAAGGATTTTTCGCTATGCCTGGTTTTTCCTGCCAGGATTTTGGCCAGGATCTTGGTAAGCTTTGATCCACTAATCGGTTTTGTAAGATAGCCGTCCATTCCCGATTCCCGACACAGATGCTCAGCTTCCTTGTATGCGTGGGCAGTCATGGCAAAGACCGGGAGGTGTTTTCCATATCGCTCTTCATCGCGTCGTATTAGTTTGGTAGCTGTAAGCCCATCCATCTCCGGCATTTGAATGTCCATGAGGACAAGGTCAAAGGAGCTTTCCGAGACTGCATGGACCGCCATTCGTCCATTGCTGACTACGGTCACTTCATACCCTCCTTTTTCGAGCACCTTCCTGATTAGATTCTGGCTTACGGGATTGTCTTCAGCCAAAAGGACCCGTAATGCCGGGCCGGAACCGCCAGAGGCCCTTTCCCGACTCAATATCACCGAGTCATTCTGCTCTGGTTTCTTGCTCCAGCCCAAGGCTATCAAAACGCTTTTCTTAAGATCCGCCTGTTTTACTGGTTTCATGAGAAAATCGACTACGCCAATTTCTTTAGACTTCCTCCTTTCATTAATATCCGCAGACGATGACAGTAAAATAGTTTTTGTTCCAGGAGTGTCCCCCATTCGTTGCAGTAGCTCCAACCCTGACGTGCCCGGCAGGCGCTGATCGAGCAGCATCAACTGGTAAGGCCGCTGCTCGGCATGGGCTTGGGCTAAGCTTGAAAGCGCCTGTTCAGCGTCCTGCGCTTCATCTGTGCAGAGTCCCAATCTGGTCAGATTCTCCACAAGGATGCGTCGATTTGTAGGATTGTCATCGACAACGAGCACTCTAACATCACTTGAGTCTACACAATATTCTTCCTCTAAAGATTGTACCACCTCGGCAATCTTTAGGGGAATTGAGAAATGAAAAGAGCTTCCCTGCGCTGGCAGGCTATGGGCCCAAATTTCTCCCCCCATAATGTTGACCAGAGAACTGGATATGGCCAACCCAAGGCCTGTACCACCGAAAGTTCGTGAAATGAACCCCTCCGCTTGAGCAAAAGGATCAAAAATGATCTTCAGTTTGTCCGGATTCACTCCTATGCCAGTGTCGGAAACAACGAACTCAAGCCACAACTGGTCACGCAAACGCTGTTTTCGAACAACGCTGATGACAACCTCACCCTTATTGGTGAATTTTATGGCGTTTCCAACAAGGTTGAGCAGGATTTGTCTTAACCTGAACGGGTCGCCAATCAAAGTGGCGGGCACGTCCGGTTTTACGTCCGAGACCATCTCCAGCCCTTTTTCACGGGCTTTAGGAGCCATGACATCTAAAACTGTTTCAACAACTGTTAGGACCGAAAAGATTTTTTCTTCGAGATCAATCTTACGGGCTTCAATCTTTGAGAAATCTAGGATATCGTTGAGAATTCCCTGAAGCGCTTCAGCAGAGAATTTCGCAGTCAACAGGAGATCTCTCTGCTCAGTTTTCAACTCGTCATCAAGAACCAGTTCCAGTGTACCAAGAATGCCATACATCGGGGTCCGAATTTCGTGACTCATTCTGGCCAGAAAATCACTTTTGGCCTTGCTTGCAGCTTCAGCGTGCTCCTTTGCGTTACTGAGGGCCATTTCAATTTCTTTTTGCGCTGAATAGTCGCTGCTGAGTACTATTGCTCCCAAACTGTCCCCGTGGTCATCGCGATATGGAAACGCTGTATTATATAGCCACAGTTCTTTCCCATTTTTATCACGCCAAAATGTTACTTTTTTGTACTGTCCCTTTTCCAGATTCATCAAATCGAGCATGAGTTCGTCGCAGGTTTCATCGAACTCCTTGAATATCTCGTGACAATGTTTACCAATGACTGATTCCTCTCTGCCGTCACCAAACAGTTCACATGCGGTGGCGTTTGCATAGACAATCCTCTTGTCTCTTGAAATAATGACAATGGAATCGGTTATTGACGCAAGTATCTGGGCCTGCTGATAAAGTTTCGCCTGGGATTGCCTGCGTTCCCTGATTTCAGACGCAAGTTCATCGTTTGCTGCTTCAAGTTCAGACGTTCTCTCATGGATTCTTGTCTCAAGAAGCTCTTTGGCTTCGTGAAGCTCACTGTTCATTTTATTTTGGACGTGGAAACTCCTGTATACATAGAGCAACATTACTCCGAGTCCGCCGAGAAGAGAAAAAACGAGAAGACCCCATAAACCTAACGAGGGATATTTCGCAAACATCACTTCCGGGGAGATTTCCAGGATGAACAGACCACCAATTCCCAGACTACGTGTTATACCAAGCGCCGGCCCATGAATGAGACCATTGAAGTTTTTGCGTGGAGTCAAAGATCTTACTTTGTTTAGGTTCTCCAGAGAAACACCGAAAATGTCCTTTACACTGGAACCTATGGTCGACTCAGGTCCTGCTATTATTGTTCCGTGTTTATCCAGTATCCATTCAGCTTCTTGAGGTTTTCTAATCTCGAACGATCTTATTCTTTTCAAAAGGGCCTGCGCAGACAATTCCGTCACCAGAACACCCTTGCGACTTCCCTCATGTAAAACCAAGCCGACCAGGTAGACTTTACAGTGACTCCCGACACGCTTAACAAGGAACCTAGGGTTCCCGGACGAATCAAGATCAAGCCCTTGAAAGAAGGACTCGTCTAAGGATTCAAGTTTCCCGGAGGATTGCGTATCGGCAAGCACTTTTCCACGTTCAAAATCATAATAAGTTATACGAAGGAAGACCGGCAGTTCGGATTCCTTGGTTAAATCCAGTCTCCTATTGAAATCGGACTCAACTTCAGAAATCAATTCTTTCGAGCCATGTTGTGAGAGAGTTTTATCCGCCAAATTGGACAGGAAAACACTTAATGCTTTAGACTTGGCAATGGATTCGAAATCATGCTCCCTATGTTCGAAGAGTTCCTCCAGCAGACCTCTTTTGAAATCAATCTCCTGAACGAATGACTTCAGTTTGAAGTCGGCCAGCAGCGAGGTGGTCATATAAAGCCTGGCAATAAGATACGCCGACAAGCCTCCCAATAATATGAATAAGATTAGGAAGAACCACAAGTTTCCAGATGATTTTTCACGGTAGTTCAAAAGATTTTCCAAAGTTAATACCACCGGGATTTGTACGACTAAATGCGGAACAGCGTCTTGAATGAGTTCCCATCTGTGGCTCTTCCAAATGCGGCGGCGTAATCATCAAGACTGAAAGAGTCAGACACCAGAAATGTTGGGTCCACCAGCCCTGTTTCCAGTAAACGTAAAGCCGGCTGAAACCTTCCGCATCGTGAACCGATAACCGATATTTCGTTTATTACCAGCAGGGCGGCGTTGAACTGCAAGTCACCATGGTAAGTGCTTTTAAGCACCATGACCCCCCTGGGCTTGACTAACGACAACGCCAGACGCCAACCAGATGGGCTCCCTGAGGCTTCGACAACAAAATCAAACTTGTCCGTCGCTGTCTGGGAAACCCCTTCCCTAAGGATGACGTTAGTTCCGATTTTCTGAAATTTCTCTTTCTTGGCTGTGTGCTTGGAAAGTACTGTTACTCTGGCGCCGGTTAATCGTAGAACAAGAAAAATCAAAAATGCCAGTCTACCATCTCCTACAATGAGAATACGGCTATCGGGAAGGATGTGAATCTGCTCTAGAATTTCAATTGCGGCTGCCATTGGTTCAACAAACACAGCGATTTCGCTAGATAAAGAATCAGGGACCAGACACAAATTGGAAGTCGGTAATGTCAAGTATTCCGCAAAGGCCCCGTTGAGTCCTGAAATGCCCAAGACTTTGCGATTCTCACAGTGTCTGTTCAAGCCTATCCTGCAAAAATGGCAATGGCCGCAACCAGCGTTTATTTCGCCGACAACTCTCTTTCCTATTAAAGAACTGTCGGAGGACTCTACAACCTTGCCGACAAACTCATGGCCAGGCACTCCAACAAAATTCATGTATCCTTTCAATATCTCCAAGTCGGTTCGGCATATGCCGGCCATCAGGACTTTTATAAGAGAGTCGCCCTTTCCAGCCTCCGGGATGGGAGTCTCTCGCAATTCCAAACTGGATCCATTGAAGTAAAGGGCTTTCATACTGTTTTCTCTCCTTAATTACAATTTAACAATTTCTGAAGCCGATGCGAAGTTTATAATATTCTATAGATATCAGAATCAAAAGATATCAAGATCTTTACATATTGTAAAAAAAATTGACATATAGTAATCAAAAATCTTGAGTGATTTTGGATACAAGAACCAATCAATTCACGGTTGAAATTCCGCTGGAGATTCAAATCGTGAAGTTCTTAAACAAATGGCACATATGTTGCTGTAGTTAAGAGAAGATCGCACAATCACCTTTCATGATGATCAGATGTGATTCTTTTAACCGATGCGTCATCCAAGCCTGGCGCATCTTAATCGTAGGGACGCCCCCTCAGCGTCCCTACACTATTTCAATTTCATATTTCCTGCGACCACTATAAATAGCTGAGCACATTGGCATTTTAGATTGGAAAATGAAGAAAGTGTCGGCCGGAAGCGCTAATTTGTCCACAACATCCGAATAGCGCTCAGGACACTTGTTTTCACCCATTTTTTCTGTTACAAATAGATGTATCTTCCAGCTTCTACAATCCATATATGGCCCTTTAGTTTGAGGAGGTCCCACCCTATGAAAGACAAACAGGTTTTCTTTAATCCCATTAGAATGATAAGTCCAAAACTCGACGCTGAGACTTTGAAACTCGAGAGTCTTTATAAACACCCAGTTTCGGAAAGCCTTACCCTCGAGGAGGGTCTACTGGTGATGTTGAGCAAGTTAATCGAGATGGCTAGATTGGCCAGGCTCGGTTTTATAAGTGACTGTCCGGAAGAGATTGAGGCTTGTGAGGTCCTCGGTAAGGAAGTTCACGATCAGGAAAAGCTGCTTACGAGCAATCTGGCCTGCGCTCTAAAGGAGCCAAAGGAGATGTGCAGGGCAATCATTCTTTTTCCTAGCCATTTGGAAAGAATTGGGGACTTCCTGGAAGGTATTCTGAACTGTTGTAAGATCAAAACCCGAGACAGCGTTCCTTTTAGTGAAAAGGGCCTATTCGAAATAGACGACCTGCTGAAATTTGTTCTGGAAATGCTGAAAAACTTACGTGATTCTATAATCGCCCCCAATAAGTATTTGTTGAATCATATAGTCTCTGAAGAAAAAAGGCTGGATCAAATGTGCCAGGACCTCCAGGTCGGTCACGTTGACCGTCTTCTCCAAGGTATTTGCGCCCCTCGCGGCTCTTCCCTGTATCTCGACATCTTGGAATCCATTCAAGCCCTTATGAGACATGTTAAGGCAATGGCTGAAGATCTTCTCAATATTTTGCCTGAAAAAGCCTGAAATCTCATTCAACTCAATTACTGAATATTCATTGCCAGCCGTTTCCCTGATTTGATTTTGAACGGAAACGGCTAGGTTCTTCAGAAACCTTTCTCATCGAAATAATCCCCAGTTCGAACTTTGTGAAAATTGCAGACCAGGGAACCCGGCTCTTGATCCTGTATTTCACACCCGCAAGAATACCGTATTGACCTAGTCTGATCAATATTTCCTCAATGGGAAAAGCTCGACAGGGTGGCCCCTACTTTTGGAGCGCGCTAGCCGTCGCTTTTACGACAAACATTTGTGGGTTTCTTCTGAAAATTGACATTACTACATTCTCTGAAGACAATTTTTATTTGTCAAAAGGTTGTGCGATCCTGGAGGAATGTCTACAGGACGCGTTGTTCACTATAATGAACTCCCCAGATTCCCTATCTATTTCATAGGGATGGTCACTTCCAAGAAATTGGTCTTTTATTGAAGAGTTTATTTTACAACGAGGCAACGATTTTAGTATTGCGATAAAGGTCGTTGTTCATTATAATGGCGACAATATAAGTTTGATTTACTTTCAATTTCGAATATCCGTGAACCTAATTATAAGTATTTTGTTCACGTCAACATCAATCTTGTCAAGCTGATTAAAAAACCGCCCCCGAGGTTCTGCTTCGTGAACTTCAATGCAAGCAACGAAGGAATTTGGACCAAATTTGCTTTTTGAATTGCTATAATTTTATCGGTCACTGGCTTTCTTTGGTCTACTTTGGAACTACGCCCCAGATATCGCCAAGATATGAGTGGGCCTAAAGACAAGTTCTCGTCAGGAGATGCAATCCCGTGGATTGGGGTGGACTGCATGGCTGTTTTAGACGGTATTCGCCTGACCGTTGTGGCTGCCCTGTTTTACTGCTCTCGTGGCGGATTCAACGGACTATCCATATGTGGCTGCATGGGAAGTGAGTCAAAAAGATCGTCAGCCAGACACACTGAGACGATCCAAATATCCAAAGAAAGGAGTAAGAAGGGTGGAACAAAACTCGACTGATTGGTCAAAAATTGCCAGGAATCCTAAGTTCAAGGAACTGCGTCGCAGAAAAGAAAAGTTTCTTTTCGGATGGTGGATAATATCCGCTGTGATTTTCGTCATCTTTCTTGTCGTGGCAAATCTCGGGCGGAAGGTTTACGGATGGTGCGTCATAGGCGATATCAATTTGGGATATTTGCTGGTTTTAGCGCTGTTTGTCTACTGTTGGTTTATAGCTGGCTATTATGCGTCTTGGGCAAACAGATTCTCGGACAAGATGACCGCCGACCTGGTTGAGGATTTAAAGGAAGGAGGAATCAACAAATGAAGGGACGTTTTGTCATTCTCGCGGTGATTTTGGCTCTGCTCGCCCCATCAATAGCATTATTGCCGGCACAGGCTTTGGCGGCAGGTTCCGACTCCTATATCGCTCAGGCGGTTGTCGCTCAAACGGCGAAGTCGGCTGCGCCGGCGGTTCCAGCGAAGATCGCTGCGGATAAGAGAATAACAATTACGATGTTTTGTATTTTCATCGCCATCACCCTGGGAATTGTTTATTGGGCCTCAAAACGAACCACATCAACAGGAGCTTTTTATGCTGCGTCTAGCTCAATAACTGGGGTTCAAAATGGGTGGGCAATGGCTGGCGACTTTATGTCGGCGGCATCATTTCTTGGAGTTTCCGGCCTCATATCGCTCTTTGGCTGGGACGGCATGATGTACTGCATAGGAACGAGCTTCGCTTATGTGACTCTACTTCTCATCATGGCCGAACCCTGCCGAAATGTGGGGAAATACACCGTAGGCGATATTCTTTCGTTCAGGGCAAAGCCTGCTCCGGTTCGAGCCACGATGGCGTTGGCGGCCGTCCTCCTGTCAATTATGTACCTCATTGTGCAGATGGTTGGGGGTGGCAAGCTGATAGAGTTGTTGCTGGGCGTTCCTTATACTTGGTCTGTTATTCTTGTAGGCGTGCTAATGCTGATCTATGCCGTGGCCGGCGGTATGCTTGCCACAACGTGGGTTCAGATCATTAAAGCAGGTCTTCTCATGGGCGGAGGTTTTCTGCTGTTCATATTGATGGCTGCACATTTCGGTTTTAATCCACTCCGGTTCTTTTCGGAAGTTGTCTCTAGCCCAAAGATCCAATCATGGGTTCAAATAGCTCTCTTGAAACAGCCCGTTGCCCAGCCTGGATTCGAGTATGGTCGGAGGTTCCTGGAACCAGGTTTGTTGCAAACAAATGTATGGGACCAGGTATCCTTGGGTATAGGGTCCTTCCTATTGGGTGTCGCTGGTATGCCACACATCCTCATGAGGTTTTTTACGGTGCCTGACGCAAAGGCCGCCAGGAAATCAATAGTTGTCGCCATGATTCTCATAGGCCTGTTCTTTGTAATGGTAACCCTGTTTGGTCTTGGAGCGGCAGTTATCGTGTCCCCGCAAGCAATTGTCGCAGTAGACAAAGGGGGCAATATGGCGAACCTGCTCATGGCGGAATTGCTGGGCGCCAACGTTTCACCTTTGTTTGGAGACATCTTTTTCGCCTTTTTGTGCTCCGTTGCGTTCGCTACAATACTTGCAGTAGTAGCCGGATTGGTTCTTGCGGCTGCAGGCGCTATTGGACATGATATTTGGATAAGTATCATAAGAAAGGGAAAAGCTACGCAGCGTGAGCAAGTAATGGCGGCCCGAATAGCAGCGCTTATTGTGGGTGTTGTGGCTATATTGATATCTCTGATGTCCCAAAACATAAACGTGGCTCACTTGGCCACATTGGCTTTTGCGATTGCGGCTTCCGGTGTTGTTCCGGCCGTCGTGTTCTCCCTTTTCTGGAGAAAAATGACTACGGCTGGAATCTGTGCCACTCTGTTGGTAGGTACGGTTGTGTCTCTAGTATTGGTTCTCGTTTCGCCCAACATGACCTATCCGAAGATTGTCGCTCAAGGCGCCCAAACTCAAATCACCAGTCTCGAGAAAAAGCAGGCGGCTGGCCAGACCCTGACAGAAAAAGAAACGGGCGACCTGGCAAAAGCAAAGCAAGTTTATGAAGCAAACAAGGACGGAAAGTCCATAATGGGTCTTGATCGACCGTGGTTTCCTCTCAGGAATCCTGGTATTGTCTCAGCGCCAATCGGCTGGTTGGTTGCGATCATTTTTTCTTTGCTTTTCCCGAATAAACGCGAAGAGGAGAAATTTGATGAAATGTACGTGCGTCAAACTACGGGTATGGGCATTGATGAGTTGATCAAAACCTAATACCAACCCGGAGTTAGTACATTAACAGAGATTGGGAAACCTTTCACGGCAACTTCCTCTGACAGGATCTCCCGCTTCCCCACTAAATGCAGAGGGGAAGGGGGAGATTGCTTGTATGTGACTAGGATACCTAGTAACGCTATTATGGTTCCGCCACTGAGAACAGGACTAACTGAGGTGGGGATTGTTGACACAACCCAAGCTTTTCCACGCATTTCAGTTCCCTAAAATGGATGAGATCAGCTCTAAATTGGGGGCTACAACCAGAAACGTGGCGGAAAACCGGCGCGGTAGAATTGTTCTAGGGTCTCCATCTTGTCTCCCAGCAGATTAGTCACAAGAAAAATGAATAGATACGCAGTTTGTAACGCATCCTGAAGAGCGTCATGCTGGGGAAAAATCGGCAAACGGTATTCTTTGGACAAGGCAGCCAGACTGTAGGCATGATCAGAGCGAGCATCTAATATATCTTGATATCCTGGCGCTACTTTTCGATTATTACGATAGCACATAGCTAGTTGCATGGAATCGATTACTGGATTCTTTATGACCCCTTTCATGGTTTTGGTCATTGCTTTACAGAGGAATGACATGTCGATATACACGTGATGGCCTACCAGAACCGAGTTTCCGCAAAAATCGATGAATGCTTCCAGCGCTACCCCAGGGCTGGGGGAGTTCTTCAATTCCTCTGGCGTGATTCGATGTAAAAAGGTGGCAGTCGTGTGTTTCTCAATTTTAGGCCGGACATAAGAGTAAAAACAATCATTAACTACTATTTGCAGATCGCGGATACGTAAGCCTGCGATGGATACGATTTCATCGCTTCCCGGGTTTAGGCCGGTCAACTCCGTGTCAAACACTACGAAATCGTAACTCTCCACAGGCTGACTTAGATCGAATCCCGAGAAAAATTGTTCGTTACGTGTGAGTAATGGATGTTTATCCTTCTTTTTTAAACATTTAAGAGGAAACCTTAGTTTCACTTGCAGATGTCCTCTCTATCTTAACTATTCTGGGTTTGATTTTCGCGGCGTAACCTTGAGTCCGTTTGATGACAGCGAAAGATTCCTTCAAAGTAATTTTTTCGAGATCTGATAAATCAGCCGGGTTTATAAAGTTGTGGGGTTCTAAGCCCTTCTCAATTAGCCTTAATTGTCCAACCAGTCTCAAATGCATGACAAAATTGTACGCTTCAAGCAGGTCCGAGCATATTTCCTTTTCGATGAGGCCATCCTGCATAAGTTCAGAGAGTCTATCAATTGTGTTTGTGACTATTTTCCCGTGCTTTAAGGCCATCACACGCGCGAAGTCAACTACAGGAGTGAGCCCTCTGAGTTTGAGATCCAATCTGTTTTTATGCTCTCCATCACGTTCCACAATAAAATTTCTGAAAAAAGATAGAGGTGGCTCGATGGTGAGGCAATCGTTCACAATATGCTTCAAAAAGGCGTCACTCTTTTGAGCCTGTTTGGTAATATGAGTCCTCAGTTTAGCTCCTAGATCCATGGAACCAAAGATCGGTCTGAAATCAAATAAAATCTTGGCGTTTAGCGTTTCCAGCGGATCTGTAGCCTCCATCCACTGATCAAAATATCCTACCCAAACGCTATATGATTTTCTCCATCTACTGACAGACGCCATCATGTCACCTTTACAAAGAGGATAGCCACAAGCTGTAAGGTGTTTTATGGCCTGATTCCCAAACCTTCGGAAATAGAGTTTGGTCTTCTTTACAGATTCCCAGTCGTCTGGAGGGTCTTCATAAATGATAGCATTATCCTGATCGGTCCTGAATGTCTGCTCTTTGCGACCTTCGCTGCCCATCACTATCCAGCAGAATGGAACGGGAGGCGGACCGAACTCATCTGTCATCAACGTCAACAATCTATGAATTATTCGGTCATTCAAGACTGAAATCACGCGGGCCACATTATCCGCCTTGGCCCCTTCCTCTATCAGTGCACGAATTACCGAAACAGTTTTTCCTGAGAGCGAATAAATGCCTGTAATTTCTTTTTGTGAATCAATTTCCCGTAGAAGAAAAATTGGTGAGTTTCCCTGAGCGATCAGCATATCATGAGCTGTGATAACACCAGAGATTTTCCCTCCGGTTTCTACAGCCAGATGATGGACTCCCTGGATCATCATTTCCAGGATTGCGTCAAAGCAAAGCGCTGAGCCCTGGATGGTCCTTATCTGACCCGTCATGATTCTTTCCACGGGTTCATCATAGCTGAGTCTTCTTGCCACTACCTTGGAAGTGAGATCTTTATCGGTGATTATTCCAGAAATGTCGCCTGCGACGTTCTTTACCAGCAGTGATCCTATACCAAGTTCAGCCATTTTAGCCGCCGCCTTATGTATAGGGTCGTGCAGAGTTACCGACTCTGGCTCTCTGTGAGCAATGTCAGAAATTTTAGAGGCAAAGAGATATATATTATCTTCTGATCGCCGCGCATGGTTCCTGCGTCGTAGTTCCGAATAAGTAGATTCAACAAGCTTTTGGGAAAGGCTCTTTAAATAATGTGTGGCAAATCCCGGATTCTTACCTATCAAGTCAAGAAAAACATGGCCAGGAAAAAGATAACAAAAACTGTCCTCCACAGTTTGCACATTCAAATTGGCCTTGGAACCTTGAACAAGGGCGATGGCCCCGAAGTAAGCCCCCTCCCCTCGATAGTCTACGAGTGTCTCCGAACCATCATCACTTTTTAAGAATACTCTAACTCCTCCCTTTTGAATTACATATAGATCTGAAACATCGGTCTTGTTCTGTTCCAGAATTAACTTTCCTTTCGGATAAAATCCAATCACGGCAGCTTGCGACAAATCTTCCAACTGAGGCTGAGACAATTCGTTAAACGGTAAAGTCCTCTGCAGGAATGAGAGCACAACTTCTTGGGCTCCTCCGAAGTATTTCTCGGGAGTTGACATGGTTACCCCTACTTTGGTTTCATTCCAAAACGGAGATGCCTGAATTTCAATTGGTCGTCAGGACTGACACGGTTCCCAACCCTTATCATCATTATGTTTTCAGCCCGCAGGGTAATGTTTGGTTCATTTGTGTAGACTTCACGAAAACCGAATTTGCTGTAAAGCTGCTTCATCATCGACCTGTACTGCGCTGCGCTCAATCCTTTTCCTTCGAGGTCCCAATGCCATGAATAACCACACATGTAGGCTATCTTGTCTTCGAAAAAGTCATCTTCCATGGTCATATTAAGGAGCTTCTCCCCTAGCCTGCAACCGCGATAGTTGCGGCTCACTTCTATGGCCGCAAGCTCATACATAAGCTCGCCAAGCGCAGCCCACCTGTCGTTCTTGTCAGGATAGGCCCCAACGCAATAACCTGCCACAACATTGTTGTCCACGATCGCAAGAGTCACCCTGCCCCCTTTTTGAGTGGCTATTGTCTCGAACGCATCCAGTTTTTGAATTATTGAAGAATAGTGTGAAAAATGACCAAGCCCGTCATCCAGTTTTAAGTTCCTGAAAAAACCCGGCTCGCACAACCCGCAAACTGTAATCTGACCACAATTAGATTCGTAGACCGCTGTTCGGTTGACCAGTTCCGGATTTGACATAAGAACCGTCCTGGACGTCAAAAATCACTCCACTTACTCTGGAGGTCCCGGGACATGATTACAAGGTCCCTGTAACCCCCATGTTTGTCCTTAATATAGTCTTTGAGAGAACCCTCATGTCGAAAGTCCAATTTTAGCGCAGCCCCAATAGCTGAATCCTCAGCCCCCGCGACAAACTCCGCGAAAAGTTTTTCGAGCCCCATATCCATGGCTGTTTTCACACAATCCAGAATCATCCAGCTTCCAATCTTAAGTGACCGAAAATCAGGATGAACCATTACCCTCAAGTGCGCCACATGCCCGATACTTGGAGCCAGAGACAAATGGAGTCTTAAATTGGCCACAATCTTGCCGTCTTTTTCTCTAACCGCTACAATTGGAAGGGTCCGTTTATAATTTAGTTTTTTTAGTGACTCGTGCAATATATTAGGGTCGTTCAGCTTCTCCCTCAAAAACCACTGCTCCTGATCAGGAATCTCGGAGAAGAATTTGCTCAGCGCCTGTTCGTCTTCAACGGTAACCGGCCTCAATAAGACCGAGTCACCGTCTTTGGTTACTATGGCCTTAGGATAATCCTTAAGCATAATGGGGCTCCTGGTTAAGGCTTATTCATCACTCATGATCAGAGGTTAACAGAATAAAATCCGTGTTTCAATTGTGATAATGGGCTGTGACATCAATTAACAAAAAACCCGCCAACTCGAAACGAGAGCACGGGTTTTACATTCATAAAAAGGATAATATTCTATGACATATTGATAATTTTACTTAGCCCTGGATGCTTGAGTTTTTCGTGATCATAATCCAGAATTCAGGATCCTAGTATTTTGCCTATTTCCTCACGATCACAATCCATAATATAGGGGATGCCCGAAACTGATCCGGCTTCCTGCGTAAGGGCGACAAGATCATTCCTGTCGATGTATGGCAGAGCAAACTTTCTTGACCCAGCCATCAATTGTTGCAATCCCTGCTTGAGTCTGTCCACATAGGAATACAGGCCAATAGCGCCAGCAGGCAGTTTTTTGAAATCATTACCGAAACGTTCCTTGAGTTGGCTGGCGACAGCAAATAGGCCCATGTAGCCTTCTTCTGGGGCTTTTCCTTCGAGTTCCATTTTTTCAGCCGTAAGTTTGCCGTTCGTTTTCCCTACCATGGCTGCTGTCATCAGCGCCCGGCCAAGGCAAATAGCTTTGACATATGGAGCCCCTAACGCTAGGGCCTTGAAAATATGATCTTCCATTGAAAGACCACCAGCGATGGCGATCGGAGGGATATAGGCCCCTTGTGATTTAAGCGTTTTACACATGTCGTATGCCAGACACTCTAAATAAACAGTGGGGACGCCCCATTCGTTCATCATGCGCCATGGACTCATTCCTGTTCCGCCACCAGCGCCGTCGATAGTTAACAGATCAATTTTTGCGTTGGACGCGAACTTAATCGCCCGGGCAAGATCGGCCGGCCTGTATGCCCCAGTTTTGAGGGTTACATATTTCGCTCCGATTTTTCTTAATCGGTTTACTTCGCTGTAAAATCCCTCTTCCGTAACCATGCCAAGTCTTGAATGTCTCTCAAACTCTGATATCCCACCCTCTTTAAAGGCCCTTTGCGCCGTTGACGAAGTCGGGTCAGGAAGCACTATATAACCACGCTCTTTGAGTTGCATGGCTCGTTCCATTGTATTGAGTTTTACTTCACCTCCGATATCCTTGGCCCCCTGCCCCCATTTCAGTTCAAAAATTTCGACTCCAAGCTTCTCGATGACATATTCGGGCACACCCAACTTGGTATCTTCAACATTGGCCTGCACTATTATTCCGCCTCTACCTTGATACCAATCCTTGTATGCGTTTATGCGGCGTTCCATTTCGGGTGACTTGACAATCTTTCCGTTCCTAAACTCCGCCTCGCGGTCCATACCACAAATATTTTCACCCGCAACTACTATAATTCCTGAAATAGCAGCGCCTATTGCAATTTCCTCCCAGTTGACTCTCGCGATATAAGTGGACCCCACTGCTCCGGTAAAAACTGGGAAATCCATATTTACACCACCGTCAGCGCCTACGCTGGTAGAGCAATCAACCGCCGGAAACGTTGCGACATCAGAATCGGCGGCTATACCAAAAGCACCCACACATGTACCCTGGATATTGAAATGGGAATAATCGATTGGATAATCTTTGTCAGCGCCGGAAGTAATTTTCCCGTACGGTTGAGGGTATATTACTTCTCGCCCTCTCAACGCAGACCTGCCCACTTCGCATGGGCCAGGGCATCCATCAAGACAAGTGACGCAAATACCCGAACCCGGGGCGGACTCGACCCTCGTTTTTGTTTTTGTGGCCGAACTCCGATTGGGTTTACTATAGGACATATGTCTCCTCCAAAACTATTGAGTGTGATACGTCTTTCTGTTTTAATCAGAATCAGACGCGTGTTTTCCTGAAAGAAAAAACCGCGAGCGCCTAGTTAGCTTAACTGAAAGCAAAGGCATTTTACATTAGTGGTAATAATATATTTCTGTCAAGATATTTCGCTGGTTCACATAAGCTATGACAATAGCCGCTTTTTGGCATTTGTGCTAATGTTTCCAAGGCTATAATCATTTTAAATAATAGAATAGAGGTTCAGCAATGGAAGGAAAATCAGTCAAATACAGCCGGATAATAATGGCGATTCAAATGAATCCCGAAGATGCCAACCCAGCCGGGAATGTCCACGGTGGAGTCATCATGAAATATGTTGACACAGCGGCGGGAGTAGTTGCAATAAGGCACGCCCGCAAGCTTGCAGTTACAGCTTCAATCGATCGACTCGATTTTCATCATCCCGTTTTTGTCGGAGACCTTCTAATCCTTAAAGCCGGCCTCAACATGGTCGGCCGAAGTTCCATGGAGGTTGGAGTGAGGGTTGAAGCTGAGAATATTCTGACAGGGGAAGTGAGGCATACGGCATCTGCTTATCTGACATTCGTAGCGTTGGACAAGGAAGGCAAACCGGTCGGTGTTCCGCCGCTGATCCTCCAAACTGAAGATGATCGAAGAAGAAACTGCGAAGCCATTGAAAGAAAGAGAGTCAGGATGGAGCAAAAGGCGTCTGAACGATGCAGGACAAAATAGCTGGCTCAATTATTCGTCGGAGAATATTGCTATGATTGGTGACAATTTCAACGTAGGTGGCTATTATCCCGGGTCGATAGGACGGATCGTAGAAGCTCACGCTTTATATTACAGCGAGAATTGGGGATTTGACGTTTCTTTTGAAAGCCAGGTAGCCATGGAGCTGGGTGAATTTTTGGGCTGTTTCGACCCCAGGATTGATGGTCTCTGGACAGCTCGGGAGCAAACTGATTTTGCCGGATCCATTGCCATAGACGGAAAAAAATCAAATACCGAAGGGGCGCGACTAAGATGGTTCATAATCTCGCCCAAATACAGGGGTAAAGGCGTTGGTAAACGGTTGTTGAGCCTTGCGGTGAAATTCTGCGCCGATGTTGGACACAACAAAATTTTTTTATGGACCTTTCGCGGGCTTGACACGGCAAGAGACCTTTACGAGCGAGTTGGTTTCAAACTCGCGGAGGAAAACGAAGTGGATCAATGGGGTAACACAATTGTGGAGCAGAAGTTTGAAATGGAAATAGGAAATGCGATTACTGACAATCTTTTGGGGCTCAACAGGTAAAAATCGCTAACTGATCCATTCACAAGAGGGCTTTTCAAATCCCGGTTCCGAGAATTCCGCAGCGACCTTAATTCCTATTCCACCTCTGGGATTCATTATTCCCAGGACCCTGGCCCAACGAGGAGAACAGGCCTCAACTACGTCGTCAAGCACCCGGTTGGTTATCTCTTCGTGAAACATTCCAGTGTTCCTGTAACTAAAAAGATACAGCTTGAGAGACTTGGACTCGATACACGAGGCTCCTGGCACATAGATGATCGTTATTTGCGCAAAATCGGGCTGCCCGGTTATAGGGCATAGACTAGTAAACTCTGGACAATCAAACTTGATAATGTAATTGCGGGATGGATATCGATTTGGAAAGGTTTCTAGCCTTGCGTGATCAGGGGATGAAGGATATGACTGTTCGCTTGATTTAAGTATGGTAAGATCATTAAATTCATTTAACGCCATGCAGTAATTCCTCGAGAAGGTGTTGGCCCCACAAATAACTTTGTCAAATGGGTCCGGAGCAATCCGTCCAATCCAGTTGCGATTGTTGTATCCGAAGCCGATGCAGTTTTCGTTTATACAATAACAGGCCATCTTATGCGAAGCAAAGAAATTAGTATTGGTGGATATTTACCAGGGAATTCGATTCTTCACAGGCTGGATTCCCGCACAAAACTTTTTGGCCTCACTGTCCTGCTGACAACGGTCTTTCTGATTCCCTGCTCTTATAAGATTTTATTCCCGGCATTAGCGGCTGTTTTGGCTCTCTTGCTGTCCGGACTTGGGTGGCGCGTTTGGGTCGACGGTTTACGAAAATTCCGGTTGATGCTTCTGATCACCCTGGTTCTCAATTTTACGTTAAACAGAGATGGCTTGCCTATACAGGTTCATGGTTTCCTGACACCATTCAGCTACGATGGGCTGGTCAGCGCCGTTTTCCTGACTGCAAGGATTGTTTTGGCGGTAATATTTTCTCTGTCGTTGACTTTTACGACCTTGCCCCTAAATATAGTCAAGGGGCTTCAATTTTTCATGAGTCCTCTTAAGATGATTGGGACTTCGGTTGGGGACGCGTCTTTGGTGCTATTTCTGGCCTTGCGTTTTGTCCCACTGCTCCAGGAGGAGTGGATCAGGCTGATTGAAGCTCAGGAATCCAGAGGCATAGATCTGATGTCCGGAACTCTTTCAATCCGGGTTCGCAGGCTGATGTCGTTAATCGTTCCTTCAATGCTTCTTGCGTTCAGGAAATCCGAGGAACTTTCAATGGCAATGACCACTAGAGGATTTAAACCTGGCCACAACAGGACTGAATACAATCCGTCGGTTTTTTCATATGGAGATTTTTACGCTTTCGGTTTCATACTTTTCATCGCGCTGAGTGTGATCATTTTGTGAGGCATTTTAGGTGGGCTCATATCCTCTAATATGTACTCCGTGTTACTTTTTCAATTAACAGGACTTTCCCCAAAACATAATTGATGGGGACGAGTATAGAATGTAGTATTAGGAAGTTAGGGTTTTTTGCAAGTAAAAATGGGGAAACTTCTTGC
>JAJYDQ010000128.1 GCA_021777225.1 Deltaproteobacteria bacterium | reverse complement strand
GGTTAGGAATTATAGGCAGCCAGTTCCTGACCATTTCACTTGAAAATGGAACAGTTTCTGAAGATCCACCAAATTGAGGGCCGGACGACCCAGGTGGTGAATATGGTCTTGATGGCGCCAAATCGGTAGGAGACGCAACTGACTGCAGTCCTCGGCCAGCAAAAGTAGAGCCCTGAGCGCCGACTAAGGAGCAAGATAAAACTACCAGCAGCAAGACAAGGCAATATACGAAAAGATTGCCTAATCTTGGACAAGCTACCCCCTCGAACCCCAGCCTTCCAGATTTCATTTTATCCCTACCCACCATTTGGATTTTTTGTAGTGTAACTATAAATAACAATCCAAAGGAACAGTCAAGGAGAAAAGTCAGGGATGAAGAATGAAAACCGAGCCAATTAGGATCATTTTATATACCAAATTATGTGCCTGAGGACTTGTCATTCGGATTTGTAACAGTTGGTAATTTTGCTTGCAGAGGCAAACAAGCTTCCCAGAGCATTGTTTTCTTCGACTTGTCCATTGAAGCGTGCATCCATTTGTCCCCTCGAAATCTGTACACGATGAGTACGCACATTATCACCACAGAAATCGCCATACACCACCAAATCCCTGTGGGACTGATCTTGAGCGCATAGATTGCGAAGATAATGGAAGGAATCCTGAATAACCACATGCTGGCAAATATTATTCGCATGGTCCCAAGAGTGTCACCAGCTCCCTGCAAAGCCCCCGCGAGCGATATGCCAAAGGCGAAGAACGGCTCGGCCAGCATGTTTATGCGCAAGTATCTTGTCATTTCACCTAAAACGGCTGGGTCAGTTGTTAGGAAACTCGAAATCCCCGGAGCAAAAATGAATACAGCCGCCGTCGGGACAACAATGATCGATACGCACAAAAAGGCGGTAACTTTCGCTCCTGCCCTGGCTCCAGAAAAATCTCTCGCCCCTAGTCTGTTTCCGGTCACTACGGCTGCAGCCATGTTGAATGCGAAAATAGGTAGAAATATGATGGCCTCTACACGAACACCTGCAGTTATGGCCGCCAGCGCAGTGACTTGGGATCCTTCCAGTCTCGTGATCAGAAAATAAACAACCAAAGTTCCGGCGTTCCAGGCGGTTTGCTGAAGAGCCGTAGGAACACCGAGCCTCACGAGGTTTCTTAAACATTTCCCCGATGGTCTGCCCATTGAACCCACGGTGATCCTGTACGGTCCAGTGAATATAGCAGAAAGGTTTAAACACATACCTAACGTTGTAGCGAAAGCCGTTGACCATGCTATACCTTGATATCCAAATGATGGAATAGGCCCCCAGCCGAAAACCAGAACGAAATCACCGACGACATTTACGAGTGATGCTGCGCAACTAAACACCATCGCCATTTTTACGCGACCTGAAGCTCTCAGGATCCCACTGGAAATTATCATCAAATATGTGGGCATCAGGACGAGAGAAAAAATTTTGATAAAATTTTCAGCGATCCCTCTTATAGAATCAGGCATTCCGGAAAGGTCTATAATCTCACGAGCATATCTCCATGAAATAGCAGTTATCAGGCCGGACACCACGATTCCCATAGTCATGGAGTTGGATGAAATATGACCTATTCCGGTCCCAGACCTTGCTCCATAGGCTTGGGACACCATTGCAACGGTGCCCACAGATATGGCGTTGGCAAATATCATCAGTGTCCAGTACAGTTGCCCCACATATCCTACAGACGCCAGAACATCCGAACCAAGCAACCCAGCCACGTAAACATCAGCTATTCCAATTGAGAACTGGAAAAACATTACCAGCATCATGGGCCATCCAATGGCCCATGATTCCTTCATGTGTTGCCTGACTTCCCGAACTTCGTAAATCGACATTTGCTGTCCTGAAAACTCAAGTGTTTTCTAAATGACTTGGTCTTGAAATTTTGAGCCAACAGCCATATAGTCTATGGGATTTATATCATGCTTCTTAAAATCATGTTTTATTAATACATAGAGTAGCGGAAGAGAATACTTTTATGCCTAAAAGAAAAGACATTAAATCGATTATGCTCATAGGTTCGGGGCCTATAATCATAGGTCAGGCGTGTGAGTTTGACTACTCAGGAACTCAAGCCTTGAAGGCGCTGAAAGAAGAAGGCTTCAGGGTTATACTGGTAAACTCAAACCCGGCCACAATCATGACGGATCCGGAATTCTCAGACGCTACATACATTGAACCCTTGAAAATAGACGTTCTCGCCAACATAATCGCAAAAGAACGTCCTGACGCCCTTTTGCCAACCATAGGTGGTCAGACCGCGCTGAATCGCGCCGTTGAACTTCATGAAGCGGGCATCCTGAAGAAGTTTGGAGTAGAGCTTATAGGCGCTGGAATAGAAGCCATAAATAAGGCAGAGGATCGTGAACAATTCAAGGTGGCAATGAGCAACATAGGCTTGGACCTTCCGAGAAGCGGCTATGCCGAATCTTTAGGTCATGCCTGGAAAATCGCCAAAGAGATTGGTTTCCCTAATGTTATTAGGCCTTCATTCACACTTGGAGGGACCGGTGGGAGTATAGCTTTTACTGAAGAGAGTTTCGAGCGCCTGGCTCTATGGGGGTTGGAAGCGTCTCCTGTAGGCCGCGTACTCATAGAAGAATCTGTCCTTGGCTGGAAAGAATTTGAACTTGAAGTGATGAGAGATGTTGGTGATAATGTTGTCATCGTCTGCTCAATAGAGAATTTCGATCCTATGGGAGTTCACACCGGCGACTCAATTACAGTAGCGCCTGCCCAGACACTTACGGACAAGGAATATCAAATACTGCGTGACCAGTCCGTTGCAATTATCAGGGAGATAGGGGTAGATACGGGCGGGTCTAACATCCAGTTTGCCATGCACCCGGAAAACGGGCGAGTGGTAGTAATTGAAATGAACCCAAGGGTTAGCAGGTCCAGCGCTCTCGCCTCAAAGGCCACAGGTTTTCCAATCGCCAAGATCGCCGCTAAACTTGCGGTCGGTTATACGCTGGACGAAATTTCTAATGATATAACCCTTAAAACACCAGCTTCTTTTGAACCAACAATTGATTATGTCGTTACGAAAATTCCCCGTTTTACATTCGAGAAATTTCCAGGAGCTGATGACACTCTCGGCACTCAGATGAAATCGGTCGGGGAGGTTATGGCCATCGGTCGAACTTTCAAGGAGTCTCTACAAAAGGCCATCCGTTCACTTGAAACAGATGTCTACGGTTTTGAACCAAGGTTGCCCATTGGTTTGAAAAAAGAAGAGATCCTTGATCGGTTGAAGCGACCGACCCCGGATCGATTGTGGCAAATTGGAGACGCTCTGCGAGCCGGTGTGAGTATTCCTGAATTGTATGCGGCATCCAAGATTGATCCTTGGTTCCTGGATCAGATCCGTCAGATAATTGAAATGGAGTCCCAAATTCAGGAATCGGGGTGGATAGATGGGCCAGCATGCCGTGACAATCTTGTCAAAGCCAAAGCAATGGGTTTTTCGGACATAAGGCTGGCTGAAATACTTAATTGCCGTGAAGACGAGATTCGTGACCTGAGGATCAAGAATAATGTTAGACCTGTCTTTAAGCGAGTAGATACGTGCGCAGCCGAATTTGAGGCGCATACTCCATATCTATACTCTTCTTATGAAGACGAAGATGAATCAGGTGCGACTGACCGGAAGAAGATCATGATCCTGGGTGGTGGGCCAAACAGAATAGGGCAGGGGATCGAGTTTGATTACTGTTGTGTGCATGGAGCTTTCGCTCTAGAAGAGGATGGATTCGAGACCATAATGGTCAACTGCAATCCGGAAACTGTCAGCACGGACTACGATACTTCGGATCGCCTGTATTTTGAGCCTTTGACTCTGGAGGATGTCCTTGAGATTGTTGAGCGTGAGAAACCTCACGGTGTAATTGTCCAGTTTGGTGGACAAACTCCACTAAAACTGGCCCTGCCTTTGTGGAAAGCGGGAGTTCCGATAATTGGCACATCACCGGATGCGATAGATCGAGCTGAGGACCGGAAACGTTTCAAGGATGTGATCCTTACCCTTGGTTTAAACCAGCCGCCTAACGATATTGCCCACTCTTATGACGAAGTTATGGAAGTGGCCAGGCGAATTGGCTATCCACTGGTTGTTCGACCGTCGTATGTCCTAGGTGGTCGCGCAATGCAGATTGTGCATAATGAAGAGGACCTGAGAGAGTATCTCATCTCTGTGGTAAAGGCTTCCCCTGAACATCCCATTCTTGTCGATGGTTACCTCACCGGGGCTGTCGAAATTGACGTGGATGCCGTTGCAGATGGAAAAACCGTGGTCATTGGGGGGATCATGGAGCATATAGAGGAGGCGGGTGTCCACT
This sequence comes from Deltaproteobacteria bacterium, assembly GCA_021777225.1. Lineage (GTDB taxonomy): Bacteria > Desulfobacterota > Desulfomonilia > Desulfomonilales > Desulfomonilaceae > CAJBEZ01. The sequence continues at coordinate 1,950 of JAJYDQ010000128.1, read as the reverse complement.
CCGGTGATTCTTCCTGCTCTTTGCCACCTTATAGCGTCGGTAGGTACCATCTCGACGAGATTCGTAGAATTACGCGTATGCTCGCCGTTGAATTGGAGGTCAAAGGCTTGATGAACCTTCAGCTTGCGCTCAAGGATGGCGAAATATATGTGCTCGAAGTAAATCCCAGGGCATCGAGGACGATTCCATTTGTTTCCAAGGCCATTGGGGTCCCGTTAGCCAAGATTGGCGCCCGAGTGATGGCAGGTAAGACCCTTGAAGAACTTGGCTTCACAAATGAAATAATTCCGGACCATGTTAGCGTTAAAGAAGCGGTTTTTCCGTTCATCAAGTTTTCCGGAGTTGATGTTGTGCTAGGGCCTGAGATGAAATCAACCGGTGAGGTCATGGGGATAGACATGGAGTTTGGGCAGGCTTTTTTAAAAGCCCAATACAGCACTGATTTTCCTATTCCCTCAGGCGGGAGAGTTTTTCTGAGCGTGGCTGGTCGTGATAAAGCCACTGCTGTAATAGTGGCCAGAAGAATGAGCCAGTGCGGATTCACTTTCGTTTGCACAGAAGGCACAGCGGCGGCGCTTGACGCGGCAGGTATTCCCAGTCTGGTAGTAGCAAAGGTCCATGAAGAAGGACAACTGGATGTGATCGACCTTATCAAGAAAAATGAAATTGTTCTTGTGGTCAACACCTCTGCTGATAAAAAATCGTTCAAAGACTCTTTGGAAATTCGTTTAGCGGCATTAAATCGTAATGTTCCCTATTTTACCACCCTTGCAGGGGCCAATGCTCTGTCATTGGGATTAAAGAGCATTTGTAGAGGTGACGAATTTAAAGTAATGTCCCTGCAGGAGTACCACAGACTGGCTTTGGCTGCCCGACTGGCAAATTGTTATTCAAACAATTTTTAGCGCTCTTGATGCATGAATTGGTTAATATGAAACTCCCGGCTAGGGTCTTCGGGATGGATTTAAAGGGGGTGTTTTGATGAACGTCAGAAGAAGAATGCTGCCGGTAGGTTGGTACCCCGGAGCGGCTAAAGAGTGTGAACGGGAAATCGACGATTTTCTTGCAGGCTTTGAAGCGCCGAAGGGTAACTGGATTGCGGGTGTGGCGCCTCATGCGGGTTGGGGATTTTCCGGCAGGGCAGCGGCTAGAGTCATCAAGACGCTGTCATCTGGACGAAATGTAGATCGTGTAGTAATTTTCGGAGGGCATCTGCCTGGAGGACACAGTCCCATAGCTTATATGGAAGACGCGTGGGAAACTCCATTCGGCACACAGGATTCGGATGCCGAGTTTGCCTACCGCCTTGTGAATGAAGGGTACGCTTCCCCGGCGAATAGAAATTTCTCCGATAACACAATAGAGATTCAGGTACCTTTAGTTCGATATTTCTTTCCTGACTCAAAAATAATAGCTGTACATTCCCCTTCTTCGGAAAATGCAATGGACCTGTCTCGTACAGTTAAGAGCTTTCTGGATGAGAAAGGATTAACGGCGGTTTTTCTGGGTTCGGCCGATTTGACCCACTATGGTCCCAGCTATGGTTTTTCACCCAAAGGGACAGGGTCTTCGTCCCTAAAGTGGGTTAAGGAAGAGAATGACAGGTTGTTAATCGAAAAAGCTATTGCCATGAATGCGACCGACCTGATCAGAGAAGCCGTAATAAGGCAAAACACGTGCTCGGCGGGACCAATCGCTTCAGTGATCGAGATTGCGCGGCTAAATGGAATAAATCAGGGCAAACTCCTAGATTATTATACTAGTTACGATGTACTGCCTGGACCCAGCTTTGTAGGATATGCGGCTATAGTTTACTGACCATCAGAGGCTGTAAAATCTTTTGTGTAAATGGCCAAATTGGGTTTAAATCCGACACAAAGGAGTAAGAAGATGGCCATTACCGAGGAACTACTTGATGAACTGATCAGAGATTACAAGAAACCGGAAGAT
>JAJYDQ010000048.1 GCA_021777225.1 Deltaproteobacteria bacterium | reverse complement strand
CTCACCGTTTTGGTATGATTTTGGCAAGAGTTCGCAGGCTCCTAAGCTTGAGGTTGGAACTAAGGAAAAGCAGTGCGTGGAATCGAAGGAGTTTATGCAAGCCAACCACATGGTGCTTCTGGATCAGTGGAGAGACCAGGTTTTACGGGACGGGAAGCGAATTTATATAAGCTCCACCGGTAAAGAATACAATATGAGCCTACAGAACACCTGTACAAAATGTCATTCGAGCAAAACAAAGTTTTGTGATAGGTGCCACAACTACTTAAATGTGACACCGAATTGCTGGGATTGTCACATTGCGCCGAAGGAGCAGGAGCAGCAGGCCGGAAGGAGTGAGAAGTAATGGACGAAACAAGAAGAACTTTCTTGAAGGTCGCCGGTCTTTCCGTGCTGGGTTTTGGCGCAAAGCCGGTGGTGGATGCGGTAGCAGGAACTGGTCAATCTAAATTTGAACGTGATCCTAAAGCTTTAAACGGTAAAAGATGGGCCATGGTAGTTGATCAGAAAAAGTGTTTGGACGCTAAAGAAGGGTGTAAAGAGTGCGTCCTGGCTTGCAACTACGCTCATAATGTCCCTGATTTTGGTAACCCTAAAGATGAGGTTAAGTGGATTTGGCAAACTTCATATGAACATGCTTTTCCTGGCCAGGAGAATCCTTATATTGAAGGTTTTGTAAAGGATAGCCTGAAGGGGTTACCGTTCACGGTTCTTTGCAACCATTGCGACAATCCGCCCTGTGTCAGAGTTTGTCCGGTTAAGGCGACTTTCCGTCGCCCTGATGGCATCGTGCAGATGGACTATCATCGTTGTATTGGTTGCCGTTTCTGTATGGCCGCGTGCCCATTCGGCGCAAGGAACCTTAACTGGCGAGATCCCAGGCCTTTCATAAAAAAGGAAAACCCGGAATTCCCAACACGCACAAGAGGCGTTGTGGAGAAATGCAATTTCTGTGCGGAACGCCTGGATGTAGGGAAAATTCCGGCCTGCGTGGAAGCCTGCAAGGAAAAAGCGCTCGTGTTTGGAGACTTGGAGGACCCTAACTCGGAGGTTCGCGCCCTGTTGCGAACACATCCGTCAATTCAACGTAAGCCTCAGTTAGGCACACGTCCGCAGGTTTATTACATATTGTGAGGTAACCATGCTTGAAAAGGCTTTAAGAGGTAATAAGAGCTACTTTACGTGGATAGGTTTTCTACTGGTCCTGGTTGGAATGGGCTTCAGCTTTTACCTGAGGCAGCTCAGTTACGGTTTGGGAATAACCGGCATGAGCCGCAATGTGTCCTGGGGACTCTACATAGGACAGTTTACATTCCTTGTCGGTGTGGCCGCTTCTGCTGTTATGCTCGTGCTCCCTTACTACCTTCACAATTACAAGGTATTTGGGAAAATCACGATTCTCGGTGAATTCCTGGCTGTGGCCGCTGTTACCATGTGTCTCACGTTCATCGTGGTTGATCTCGGGCGTCCCGACAGGGCCTTTAACGTTTTATTGTATCCCACACCTAACTCAGTACTTTTTTGGGATATGGTAGTTTTGAACGGTTATCTGTTCCTGAATATTGTTGTGGGCTGGACGGTGCTCGAAGCTGAAGCCAAATCAGCGCCGCCTCCAAAATGGGTCAAACCGTTGATTTATCTTTCCATCCCATGGGCCGTCAGTATTCATACGGTCACGGCCTTTTTGTACGCTGGTCTGCCTGGACGAAGCTTTTGGTTGAGCGCAATCATGGCTCCCAGGTTTTTAGCGTCAGCTTTTGCCGCAGGTCCTGCGCTGTTGATAATGATTTGTCTGTTTTTGCGGAAGTACACGAAATTTGACGCTGGATGGGAGGCCATACAATCACTGGCAAAGATCGTGACTTACGCCATGATCATAAGTGTATTTTTCGTGCTGTGTGAACTCTTTACGGTGTTTTACAGCCAGATACCTGAAGATATGAACCACTTCAGGTATTTGTTTTTCGGGCTTCACGGTCATGACGGATTGGTCCCATGGATGTGGGCTTCAACAGTCCTGGCAATGCTTTCGCTGGTTCTCATGATTAATCCCAAAACCAGGAATAGCCCAGGCACACTGGCAATGGGATGTGTCTGCGTATTTTTCTCTCTGTGGATTGAAAAGGGTATTACACTGGTGCTTACCGGTTACATCCCGTCACCACTTGAAACCATAACCCAGTACCATCCAACAGTTCCGGAGATTGGTATAGTGATTGGGGTTTGGGCGCTTGGTTTCCTTATTCTATCAATACTCTACAAGGTAGCCTTGACTGTGAAGACTGAATCAGTCTAGGCGTTGGGATCATTTAGCTTTGCGAAGGAAGGGCGACCCGATAAGGGTCGTCCTTTTTTTGTTGCTTTCTGTAGAAATAGTGTTAATAATATTGGATTATCTTACACATCCCTGTAACTCGGGTCGCGTGATACGTGACCAGGGATGGAAGAATTAACCCGAAAAGGAGTTCTCCACTTGTCTCTCGTTACCATGAAACAATTGCTGGAAGCAGGGGTTCATTTTGGTCATCAAACCAGACGATGGAACCCCAAGATGAAACAGTACATCTTTGGCGCTCGAAACGGTATTTATATTATTGATCTTCAAAAAACCGTGCGGCTGTTCAAAAGGGCATACCAGTTTGTACAAGACGCCGCCGCCACAGGTGTCGGAGTGCTGTTTGTCGGCACTAAGAAACAGGCGCAGGACGCAGTCCTAGAAGAAGCTGACAGGTGCGGTCAATACTATGTCAACCAGCGTTGGTTAGGTGGCATGCTGACCAATTTCTCTACAATAAAGCAAAGCATAGAGCGTCTGAATCAGTTGGGAACAATTCTGGATAAACCGGAAGAAACAAATTTCACCAAAAAGGAATTGGTCAACATATCACGGCAGTATGACAAACTAAACAAGAACCTGTCAGGGATCCGGGACATGAAAAAATTGCCTGGCGTTGTTTTTGTTGTCGATCCCAAGAAGGAAAATATCGCCGTAAAGGAAGCCCGAAAACTTGGGATTCCTATTGTTGCTATAGTTGATTCGAACTGTGATCCTGATGAAATCGATTATGTGATCCCGGGCAATGATGACGCCATTAGGGCCATTAGATTGTTCGCGGCGAAGATTGCCGACGCGTGTATAGAAGGTCGGGCCATTTATGAGGCCTCATTGAAGGAAGATGGTGGTCTGGGGGACTTTCCTGCAATGGCGACTGAAGAAGAGGGATATGCGGAATCAGAAGATGTTGATGTTGAGGCTGAAGACAGCGGCGAACAGGAAGAGACTGGGGCCGTACTTGAGACTGAGGAAGTACTTGTCTGAGCCTGTTTCAAAACAACTTTTGAGAAGCCGATGCTTTTGAATAGTCCGTATGCGCCGTGCGGAGCTTGAACTGGAACTGGAACCTCCGACCCCGGTGCAACAACTCAATTGTGCCCCGACTTTGCCGGACCTTCGATACCATTAGGGCGCCGATGTGTGCGTTTGATGTGAAGGTTGATATCCTTTAATTCAAAAGTGGAGCACAACATCTAGAAATATGACAAATAGGAGTCTGACCGATGGAGATATCAGCGATTCTGGTAAAAGAATTAAGGGAAAAGACGGGTTTGGGGCTAATGGATTGCAAGAAGGCCCTGACCGAGACAGATGGCGATATGGAGAAGGCCATCGACTATCTTCGAAAGAAGGGCGCCCTAAAGGCCGCTAAGCGGGAGGGTAGGGCCACTTCTGAGGGTAAGATTGGCTCATATATTCACATGAACGGTAAGATTGGCGTTTTGTTGGAACTAAATTGCGAGAGTGACTTCGTTGCAAAGACAGAACAGTTTGCTGAACTCCTGAAGGATCTCTGTATGCAGGTTGCTGCAAGCGCTCCTCGATGGATCTCCTCGACTGAAATTCCTGAAGATGTCTTAAACAGGGAAAAGGACATCTACATGACGCAAGCCAAGGAAGCCGGTAAACCAGAGAAAATGCTTGATAAAATCGCCGAGGGAAAACTGAAGAAATTTTTCTCCGAAACTTGTCTGCTTGACCAACCTTTTGTTAAGGATGATTCCAAGACCGTTCAGGAATTGATCAAGGAAAAGATTGCTCAATTAGGCGAGAACATGACAGTGGGAAGGTTCGCAAGGTTCCAATTGGGTCAAGCCAACTGATGAGGACCGCAGTGCCAAAAGGTTATAGCGCCGCGCTACTAAAGATATCTGGAGAGGCCTTAGCCGGAGATAGGGGCTTTGGCCTTGACGGAAGCAAGATCTCCTGGATTGCCGGTGAGATAATCTCTGCAGCGGAGAACGGACGAAAAATCGGTGTTGTTGTCGGAGGCGGCAACATTATGCGCGGCATCGACTCAGCATCTATCGGAGCGGTTCCACTGGTTGGTGACGAGATGGGGATGGTCGCGACAGTCATCAACTCTCTTGCGCTCAAATCCGCAGTGGAGGCCCAGGGACACTGTTGCCGGGTAATGTCATCTTTCAAAGTCGGAATGTTTGTTGATGTCTTTTCTCGAGAAAATCTGATGACCTGTTTAAGCCGAAATGAAGTGGTAATTTTCGCTGGGGGGACTGGCAACCCCTGTTTTACGACTGATTCTGCCGCTGCATTAAGAGCGGTACAGATGCAGGCGGAAGTGATGATCAAGGCCACACAGGTTGACGGGGTTTACGACAAGGACCCCAGGAAATATCCGGATGCATGTCGATTTGAATCCATAAGCTCCGATGAAGTAATACAAAGGCGACTCAAAGTGATTGACGCCGCTAGCGTCGAAATTCTTGGAAGACGTCTGATCCCCACGATTGTGCTCAACCTTCATGTCCAGGGGAACATAAAAAATGCGTTGACTGGCAAGAAGGTAGGCACGATGATCGTAGCTTGATTTCTACCTTGTGACCTCAAGTGAACAGAATTTACTGGAGCAGTTATGTTAGAAGATGCGCTTATTGAATTGAAGTCTGCCATGGATAAGTCCATAGAAGCCCTTAAAAAGGACCTGAAGCGAATCCGGACGGGAAGGGCGTCGCTTGCGCTCCTTGACGGCATAACACCCAATTATTACGGGACGCCGACCCCTTTGAACCAGTTGGCCACTCTTTCAATCCCCGAACCCAGGCAGATCGCTATTCAGCCTTGGGATTCGCAGGCTGTGCCCGATATTGAGAAAGCTATTTTAAAGTCCGATCTTGGCCTCAACCCAATGAACGACGGAAAAGTCATCAGAGTGGTTCTGCCGCCTCTTACTTCTCAGAGAAGAAAAGAGCTTGTCAAATTGGTGAAAAAGTTGGGTGAGGAATTCAAGGTCCAAATCAGAAATCACCGACGTGACACAAATGAACTTCTAAAAGATTTGAAAAAAGACAAAGAAATTTCCGAGGATGATCTCCACAAGGCGCAGGAGAGAGTCCAAAAGACGACTGACGAATATATAGGCAAGGTTGATGTGGTCATGGCTGACAAAGAATCTGAAATCATGGAGATATAACATATAGACGTTCTTTTAAATATCCTACCCATTATGAATCCGTGAGTAATTTTGCTGAGCCCCAATTCTGATCAATCCAACGCGCTCCCAACACACGTCGCCATAATAATGGATGGCAACGGACGCTGGGCTAAAAAACGTTTTATGCCTCGTCTTGAGGGTCACAGACAGGGAGCGAAATCAGTGCGTCGAGCGGTAGAATTTTGCCGGAAAAACGGCGTCAAATTTCTGACATTGTATGCGTTCTCAACCGAAAACTGGCAGCGGCCGGAGTCCGAAGTTTCCGGACTGATGAAACTGCTTTCGCAGTTTATTGATTCTGAAATTGATGAGATTCACAAGAATGACATTCGTTTCAATATTGTTGGTGAGACGAAACAACTACCGGCATTTGTCAAAAACAAGATTGAAAGGGCTCTTGCCAAAACTTCAGAAAACCAAACAATGGTACTCACTGTGGCTTTATCATATGGTGGAAGGCAGGAGATAATCTCAGCGGCTTTGAAAGTCCACCAAGCATTACTTTCGGGGTGCTTGAAAAAGGAAGACATTAATGAAAGAGTGTTTTCGTCATACCTTAACACTGTAGATTTACCCGATCCGGACCTGTTAATACGAACTGGCGGCGAGATTCGAATAAGCAATTTTCTGCTCTGGCAGCTCGCCTACACCGAACTCTATTTTACGGATGTGTTGTGGCCGGACTTCGATGAAAATTCCTTTTGGCAGGCTATCGAAGAATTTAGATCCAGGCAGCGCCGCTATGGAAAAATCTCCGAACAAATTCAGTCCAAATCTTAAGGAATAACAATGTTGGTTTCAAGAGTGATCACCGCCGCAGTATTGGCCGCTATAATATTACCGACTTTAATAATGGGAGGGACAAGGGCGGTTTCCATGCTCGTAGCGGCGTTTGTTTTTGTTGGAATCTGGGAACTTGTATCAAAATTGCCTGGACTGCGTTCTAAAACTTCAAAAGTTCTCGCAATAGTTTTTTCGGCATCAATACTGCTCCTTTTTTATATTTGCCCTGTCAGAGCGATGCCTGCAGTTGTGGTTTTCACCCCACTGGCAATTTTAGGGATCCATCTTTTCTTTTACAATGTTATTGAGAATACCATCGAATCAACTTCGCAGATCATTTTTGCCTGCGCCTACCTCGTTGTTCCTCTTGCGCACGCCATTTCGCTATCTCGCATGGACAACGGGAACATCTGGATAATATTCTCACTTGTGGTTGTTTGTTTGGGAGACGCCGGAGCCTATTTCGGGGGCAAATACCTGGGAAGGCGCCGTTTGTCGACTCACGTGAGTCCCTCCAAGACCATAGAAGGGTTAATTGGCGGATTCGTGGGGAATTTACTGGGCATGTTGTTGATGAAACTAATTGCGCCAAATTTGGCTCCTCTGTGGGCATTGTTTGAACTCAGCGTCATAATAGCTTTAGTGGCCCCGATGGGTGACCTATGCGCGTCCGCCTTGAAAAGAAGACTTGAAATAAAGGATTTCGGCTCCATAATGCCAGGACACGGTGGGGTCCTGGATAGGGCTGATAGCATCATTCCGGCTATTCCTACTGTTTTCTACTTTGTTGTCTTGTCTGGCTTGGGAGTTTTCTCATGAAAGGCGTTTCAATCCTGGGTTCAACCGGCTCTATTGGGATTCAGGCTCTTGACGTGGTTCGATATAACAGTGGCAAATTTAGGATAGCCGCATTGGCCGCCGGTTCCAATGTCGGTCTAGTAGAGTCTCAGATTCGGGAATTTCGTCCGGACCTGGTGTCAGTGTCGAGCGAGAGGGCTTTTGTAGAACTTCGGGGCCTCTTGCGGGATTACACAGGGCCAACAAAAATATTCTATGGAGCGGAAGGTCTTGAGGCGGCGTCGAAGGCTGAATCGGCGGATGTGGTTGTGGGGGCGCTCCCCGGTAGTGTCGGATTACGCCCGGCTTTTTGGACGTTAGCTGCAAAAAAGGATCTCGCTCTAGCCACTAAGGAAGTTTTGGTTTTGGCCGGTAAGCCCTTTATGGACGCAGTTCAGGCTTCGGATATATCTCTAACTCCGGTTGATTCCGAACAATCAGCGATCTTTCAGTGTCTTGAGGGAAATAGGCGCCACACTGTGAAAAGAATCCTGCTTACAGCTTCCGGGGGCCCTTTCCTGAGAAAATCGAGTGAAGAAATGGCCTTGGTTACCAAGGACGAGACGCTGATGCATCCAAGATGGAAAATGGGTCCTAAAGTAACGGTCGATTCAGCCACACTGATGAACAAAGGTCTAGAGGTAATTGAGACAAGATGGTTGTTTGGGATTGAGGCCAACGACATAGAAGTAGTCATACATCCGCAGAGTCTGGTCCATTCCATGGTTGAGTTTGTTGACGGATCGATCCTCGCTCAGATAGGCGCAACAGATATGAAAATACCAATTAGCTACGCCTTGGGATTTCCTGACAGGATGTGCTCCGGAACAATGCCTATTGATTTCTCGAGTATTTCCCCTTTTACTTTCGAAGAACCCGATACTAGCAAGTTTCCTCTACTTAAAGCCGCGTATGAAGCTCTTAATGAAAATGAGACAGTTAGTCCCGTGATACTAAACGCTGCTGATGAAGTGGCGGTGGACCTGTTTCTCAAGGGTCGGATTCCATTTCATCAAATATCGACGATTTGTCTGGACGCTATGGACTCTATTTCTTGTAAGGAACTGAACTCACTTGATGATATTGAGCTTTTCCACAACGAGGTAAGTGAAACTGTGCGTTCCAAATGGATTGGATTAGGTTAATCTACCCGCCATTTTTTGAAAAATGTGCTAATTTCCTATCCTTGGGTCACAGAATCGAATGCGCTGATAATTGAGTTACAAAACGATGTGGGAGCAACGGATAGAAATGACAAGTCGACATCATTTCCTGCTGATTATGATGGTGGGGTTAATCCTCTCGGTCTCAGTGGACGCAAGGTCGGAGGTGGCTGTTATAGATGTGTTTTGCGATTCCTGTGGTTACAGGGAACGTTTCATCCAGGGATCTGATGGAGTAGATCAGGCGCACAATGTTCAAAACATTATAGTCGTTTGCGAGCGAACTCGACAAATCAGGAACATCAAGATTCCAATCGATCCCGGTGTGGCCTCACCAGGAGAGCCTCTGCTGGCAAGGAGATATGGAAACGGAAGGTCTGAATTGCTCGGTTTGGAGCTACCCAGGTTCCTGGTTCCAGGTAACACATGTCCGTTGTTCCCTATTACAGCATATCTTGAGGCGAACATTTGTCCGATAGACGGTAGCCAAGGGTTTACAATTTCGGTTGTTGGTCAATATTGAAAACTCATGCCCCTGAAACTCCGGCTGGATTTAGGGAAGGAATATTCATGAAAGTTTTGTTTTGTGGGACAACCTTTGCAAGAGCTGTTGAAGATCTGAGAAAATTACTTCCGGATTATGAGGTGGCAAATTGTACCAATGAAGACCTTGTATCATGCGTACGGAACGCTCAGGTATTGATCCCGTTGATGGCCAAGGTTGACCGTTCAGTCATGGAAGCGGGGCCCGTGAAGCTTGTTCAGCAATGGGGTGTTGGTCTTGAAGGTGTCGATATAAACGCGGCTACCGAATTGGGGGTCAGGGTCTGTAATGTGCCGGGGGATGAGACGCCAAACGCTGATTCCACGGCTGAACACGCTGTTTTTCTTATGATGGGGCTTTCTCGAAGGATACACGATTGTCTTTCATCATTGCGAAATGGTGTTTGTGGTTCACCGGTGGGTCAGGCCCTTTTTTCGCAAACAGCGTTAATCGTAGGGCTAGGCAGGGTGGGACAGGCTTTGGCGCGAAAACTCACAGCCCTCGGGATGCGGGTCGAAGCCATAATGAAGAAGCCTCTTCCGTTGATACAGGAAGAAATTGGCTTAGCTAGGGTCGGAAATCGATCAGATTTTATGGAAATGGCTGAAAAGGCGGACTTCGTAATATCCGCCGTGACTCTCACGGAAGAAACCCGTAATCTTTTTGACAAAAATCTTTTTGAGCGGATGAAGACTTCGGCCGTCGTAATAAATGTGTCCCGTGGGCCGGTAGTCAATGAAGCTGATCTTGTCTCAGCCCTAAACAATGGCGTGATAGCCGGCGCAGGTCTGGATGTTTTTGCGACTGAACCAGTTGACCCAAATCACCCACTTTTGAGAATGAGGAATGTTTTTGCAACCCCTCATATAGCAGGCGTAACCGAGCAAAATTATGTGGCGGTAGGCGAACAGGTCAAGGAAAATATACTTAGGTTCTCAAGGGGGGAAACGCCAAAACACTGCGTTAACCTTTGATCGTCTATCCACAGACCACGAGACTGGGAAATAACATGGTTTTTCAAATTCGCAAGGATTAATCATTCCTCACGAGAGGTCTTGACGGGGCGTTGTCCCTTTTTAGCATTTTCAGAAATCTGGCGATCAGTTTAGACGACAGGGCGTTTTTTTGTTCTTGAGACAATTTAGACATTGGAATTTGTCCACCGGCCATTTCACGATGACCACCAGAGGATCCAGTCTTACCAACCAGTCTCTTTAACATAAGGACTGCTCTGGGCATGTGGGATTTAGATCTCAGGGAGATTAACATCATGTCTTCATATTCCCCTATGCAAAGAGAATAGATCACTCCATCGATTCTCAACAACCAATCTGCAAGTTCTGGTATTATGGAATCAGTCCTAACCTTCCCGGCAAAGCAGCATGCGACATCCCGAAAAATCAAGGTGTCCGCCAACCCTCTTTCAAGATCACGAAAATAATCCATAGGGAGGGGGGGTTTTTCAATAGACCCAAGAACCCTCGGATTTGAAAGCGGAGAAAGATAATTGAAAGCATAATAATCTGCCTTGCAGCAACTTCTCATCAATGAATCAGTATCTGTTTTTATCCCGTAAAGCAGCGCGTTAGCTACTAGTCGAGAGGGAATCAAGTCCAATGCGATCAAGTATTCGGCCACTATCGTAGATGTGGCGCCGTATTTCGGACGTATATCGTGAAAAGACGCCTTTAATGAGGCCTTACGTACAGGATGGTGATCGACAACTACCAGAATCTGGCTGACCGCTCGAAAGTCAATGAGATTATTGCCTGTCATGGGTTGTGCGTCGATAAGAGCAACAGTGTGATAGTGACTCAAATCTTGATAGGTCATTCGGGTTAGGGGAATCCGTAACCTGTCGACCATCGCCTTGTTTTCAGCACGAGTTATCACTCCTCCATAACCTATTGAACATCGAACGTGAAATCTTTTCTGGAGAAGATAGGAAAAGCCAAACGCGCTTGCGATAGTGTCTGGATCAGGGTTGTTGTGGCAGAGTATCAAAAAATCCTTCTGATTCGATTTCTTGAGCATCGAAGTCAGTTCAGCGATTTTATCCTGGGATTGGGCAATATCCCAACGTTGCTGACGCATGAGTTAATCCAAATCGTGGTCCCCTGAGTAAAAGGACGCAAGCATCTTTTTTACAAGTCGCTCGTTGAGTATCATTCCTTTGATCGTGCCATAAGTGCGCGCAAAGCGATTTTCTATAAAAGCGTCCAGAACCAGGTCTCTCTTGTCAGGCATGTTGATTCTGCCCATCATTGTCAAAGTCTCGCCGGGAGGGGCCATAGTATTGAGGTCCGGGAAAGCGGTTCCAGTGAGAATCGGCAACGCTCTGTGGCTTTTGAGAAGCTTTAAAACCATGAACGCCGCAAATTGGGCGACCGCTTCCATTTGAAGGTGCCCACCAAAAACCGGCATGTTGACAAAGTGTTCTTTCATCAATGGATTCTGGTCGGGTGTCGGTACTGTGTATCGAGCGAAACCTTTCATCCCTTCATGGAGTTCTCCTTCTTCAATTACTACCCGATCAAGAAAAAGAAAGTTGGGGCCATACATAGCAAGTGTATTAGAGATTTCAGGTTTTTCGTAGGTTATCCACTTACGTTCCCTAATGTTCTCAGACGTTGCCCTAGTTCTGGGCGCCGCCAAACCTATATCCGTATTTCCGCTTAGATCGTGATATTTAACCTGGCGCACATCGCCAGACGAATAATTCGCTGAATCCAACAAATTGTTGACAAAAATTATACCGGACGCTTCCCGGACAAAGTCAGATATTATTTCTACAGAACGCCGAAGGATGGCAAACGAACCATCGTAGCGTAACTCTGCGAAGAATTCATTTACAAACTGATTGAGCTTTACAACATCTGAAGTTTCTACTATTGAACGCCATCTCAAATGCAGTCTTATATCTATTCTGTTCAGAAGTTGCACAAAGCCTTCCAGAGCAGCCAACTCTGTCTCCATTAAATGGAATAGTGGTTGTATTTGCGGAATCGAAGCGCTGATTGGTTTCAATTCGGTCAGGTAGTGGTAAATAACGGCTAGTTCGATTCCTGCAAAAAATTGGGACGACTGAGTCCATGCTTCTGGCAACGCTGCTATCAAGGAGCGTTTCCCTTGGCGCGCCATGCGTACGGCGAGTTTTTCCAGATAAGCTTTAGTATCACTAATGAAATATGGCAGATCTCCTCGGTAGGTAAGGGCGGCAAATTGTGTTTTTTCATCCGACAGCCCTTTTAGAGCCTCTGTGAGATCTAGGAAAGACCCTGCGTTCACATAATATACATTTCTTCTGACCGCCGTAGCCATGTCGCTAAAGGTATGTTTACCTTTGAGAATGTCACCAACGGCCTTCATTACCGAAGGTTGTCTGGGGAAGCCGCCAGCGACGGTGTGAATAACAGCTTCAAGTCGCGATACACCAAAGGATTTTAGTTCGTTGACGATCTGTTTCAAAGAGTGGAACACCTGATCGCGATGGTCACTATCGAACTTCAGGGGTGTCGAGAGCAGCTTAATGCCGGCCCTGTCGAAGAAATCCCGTTCTCGGGGGTTATCCGGATCAAGTGAAGTCCCGAATACTCTAGCCCCGGAGGTCACAAGGGCCCGTCCTATGGAAGCGCCGTAACCGCCTTCCCGCGCCCCTACTATAAGAACATCCTCACCTGCGAGCATAAAAATTCCTTACAAATTGAATCGCAATTCCAAAGTTTAGTATGTCAAAATAGTATATTATTTGATTTCAGTCAACTTACGGGACCTTCACTGTCACAATGGAGCGGGACCGATTGTAGTTGATGGGTTGGCGTGAAAGTTCATATTGTAATTGGCAAAGTCAATCAGCGGAATTTACAAATCCCGGTTCGGTGAGGCCTAAAGTTTTGAATATGTGTTATTTGTAAAAATAATTGGCTTTGTGATTCTTAAGACTTCAGGAGGCGAGAAATGTCGTGGATTGAGGAAAAGCTTGAATTGGCAAAAACAATATTACGGCTGTTATATGAAAATCGTATGATAAGGACTTTCTATAGGGACAAACCAGATGGCTGGACCCTGGTGTCAGGTCTTTACAGCCCACTGTACATTCAACTTCGACCGCTTATTTCTTACCCCGAAGTTTTCACTAAAACCTGTTCGGCGTTAGCGCGGATGGCCCTTGAAGAAGCGCCTGAAATCGACAGGGTCGTAGGGATAGCCATGGCTGGGGTCCCAATTGCGGCTGGGATGTGCTTTGCTGGGGGAATGCCAGGCTGTTTTACACGTAAGATGGAAAAAGTGAAATCGGTCGAGAATTTTCGTCAAATCATATCGGAATACGGGGAACACACACTTGTAGAGGGCGAGATCCAAGAAGGAGACAATCTCGCTTTGGTCGATGATTTGGTAACAAGATTTGACAGCAAGCTCATCGCTTTCGAGCAAATTAGACACGAGCTTCAGAGACGTGGACTACGAAATGTTTCTTGCAGGAAGGTCCTTGTGCTTATAGATCGTGAGCAGGGAGCCTCAGATGCGGCTCGATCGGCTGGCTTTGAGATAGCCAGCCTGATACCTTTCAAGAGCATGGGCCTTAATCTGCTCAGAGGAATTTTGGAGACAGAAGAATGGAAAGTTATACGTGACTACCTGTATGACCCCGAAGCATTCCAGGATATGTCGGTTCGGGAACGGCTGGCGCTCATGAGTTTTAAAAAATAGGCTAATCTTTTTTTCTTGACCCAAACGGTTAAGTAACTTAACATAAAAAATACATTTTGTTCCTTCTGGAGTTAACTCCGATGCATCATGTAAGCGAGTCCCAACAAAAGACAGACACGTCTGGACTCGTTTAAACGAAGGGATTTGATACCTCCATCCAATATCGCCCAATACAACTAAAATTCACTGAAAAAACTGTTCATGCGCGTTTACCGGACTTGATAAACGAGTAAAGGCGTGTAAAACCGAAAAATTAAGCAAGGTCGTGGTAATTTTGCGGCGTTGAGAAGGGTTGTCGGAAGCCCCAAATGCTTGCCTCAAACATTTGCAGCCTTGCCCAAGATGTTCTTTATTGAACGAGAGGAGCTATCATTAATGCCGGGAGTTTATGTAAAAGAAGATGAACCCTTTGAAAACGCATTGAGAAGATTCAAAAAACAGGTCCAAAAATCTGGCGTTCTTACCGAAACTAAAAAACGTCGCGCGTATGAAAAACCGAGTGTCAAGAAGAAACGGAAAGCTATGGCAGCCCGTAAAAGGCTTCTTAAGAAACTCAGAAGAATGCGCACGAGATAAAATTTGTTTGCCGAATCAAAGTAGCTTGAAAAGACCGGCCGGATTAAACCAATCAAACGTCATGCCGGTTTTTTCCATCTCAGTCGAAAAGAGAAACCTTGAAGTTACAGGAATTGTTAGCAAAACACGAGACACGTCGGTCTCTTGTGATGGTTTTCTATTCTTTTTTAGTTGCTTGGCTGATTTCAGTTTGGTATCAAGCTGGTTTCTCGTTTCACCCCTTGGGGACAGTTGAATGGATTGTGGTTGTACTCGGCTTGGCGCTGGGAACCCTTCTGTTTATTGTTTCAATCCTGGAATTAATCAGTTACCTAATCTTTCTTCCAATTGCTGGTCGCAACGTTCAAGTTTTGTCTCAAGTCCACGGAGAACTTCTTCTCCATCCTTTAAGCGCTTCACTTGTGCTCATAACATTGGCCGTAAACGTTTTAGCAGGTGGCTTTTCGAATTGGCTGATATGGGTAGCTCTTCTATGTGTCTTTATCCTGCAGACGTATCTTGTTTTAGTAAGAGTTGATTCTGATGAAGAGATTTCAGACCCAAATGGAATCGCAAAACCCAGTTTAATATTCAGACTTTCGGGATTAATTCTGGGGGCTGAAGTAATAACAGTGTCGGCCGGCGCCAAGGCGCTGTCGCCGTGGAAAATCTACACACTTCCTGAAGACACATGGATAGTCGATGTCAGAACTAAGGCCGAATTTCAATGGAATCGACTGAATTCATCTGAAAATTTTCCCTGGGGTTTACGACTATACGAAGCCGCCTCGAATCATCCTAAAGATCGGCCGGTCCTGGTGATGTGTTTTTCGGGGCACAGGTCGCCATCCGTTGCTGTAATGCTCCGCCGAATGGGCTTTGAACGTGTTTACAATCTTCACTGGGGCTTACTTTATTATATGTTGCTAAACCGTGGTAAGAATCAAAAAGGGCCGTTCGGTCTGACACGAGACAGTAGGGACACCAGTGGAAGAGGTAAGGATTACAAGCTAATATCAGTAGGGTATGTGATAGCGGAATTCCTCATGTTGGGCCTCGCCCCGGTTGAGAAATGGGTCGTTGGACGACAAATATCCGAATTACAAAAATGGATTGGGGCAATTATAGGTATATTTGGATTTGGCGCAGCGTATCTCGCATATAGAGAACTCGGAAGGAATTTCAGGGTATTTGCCGCCCCCCGACGCAGTGGAAAATTGATCTCGACCGGTATTTACTCAAGAGTGCGCCATCCCATGTATACCGCTGTTATGTTTGCGTTCCTTGGATACATAATATATTGGGGAAGTTTTTGGTGTTTTCCTCTTTGGATGGCGATGACGGTTCTGTACATAGTTAAAGCGTGGAAAGAAGAGAGCGTCCTTAAACAACGCTATCCGGAATACGAGGATTATCAGAAACGAAGTTGGAAATTTCTTCCATACATTTACTGACAAGCTTTAAGTTTCAACCGCGTCAACCGAGAGCGCCAATCTTTTCGGTTCTGACGGTTTTTCTGACCCTGGCGCTGCTCTCCGAAATCTCCAAAGAATTTTCATCTGTCACCTGTCGAATCATAAGGTCCGTCAAACTACCCAATCCATGAGATATGAATGCAGTGGCGATCCATTCAATCGGGAGAGCGTTGTTTGCTGTTAAGGCTATCATAGCTTCCTTCACAGCCCAGTGGTTTCCATTAAACGAAACAGCCAGCCCTCCTTCACTTCGAACTAAACGGAATGCCTCAATGTCAGTTATGCTGTCTCCCACGTATACTATATTCTCGATGCTGGTTTCTTCGATTTCGACGATCTCCCTAACCGCTTCAGCTTTTTCATGACCACCAACCGGATTAACTGATTCAACAAGGGCATAAATGTCGAGGTCCTTGATTTGAGTCCAGAAAAACTGGTCAAGGCGCGCTATTACATCCAGGTCGATTTGAGCCAGGTCGGAAGAGTTTTGAGCGTCTTTAGGGATTGTAATGTCCGGCGCCTCGAGTATCCATTTATGGGCTGAGCGAATGACGTTCTTCTCCGTATCGGAGAGATCAAACGCATCTAAGGTTACATGTGTCGAAAACGTGAACCCAACTGAAAAACCTATGACTTCGCATACCCCCTGAATATAAGGCGAATAACTTGTGCTGACAATGTATGCTCGGGCAAATTCGTGGATCTTTTGGAGGACACTATCGGCAAGTGGTATGATTTGAATGTTGCGACGTGAGAATTTCTTCATACTTCGGTCGTCAAGACCAAAGGCTTTAAAGAAAGGGAGGATCAGTTTTAGTGTGTCGCCTGCTTTGTACCCTTCTTTTCGAGCTACTTCCGCAAGATAGTCATCGTAGAGACTAATTTTACGGAAGAAATTGCCCCCGTCAGGGATAAAAGCTTCGGCCAGTTCCGCAGCGTTGTCATTTTTTGTGATTGGACCTTCACAATCAGTTACAAGTATTCGTTTTGGAGTCTCCTGCATTTGTAGCTCCTGAGGGATTTTAGCATGTGGTGACTTTATAATTATGTCACCAGGAATAGACATTTATCTGTCGATTGACGAGAAAATTTTTCAAGTATTCGCTGTCTGGGTACATGGATCTCCCATATCCCTGTATACTTTTGGAAGCGGTTCCGGAAGCCAATGCCAAACAATCCATAGGAGACAACGACAGTATCATCCCTGCAATAAATCCCGCAGCGGCTACATCTCCCGCTCCTGTCCTGTCTACGATGCTAACGGGTTTGACTGCGTCGTGGAACCACGTTTTGTTAGCCTGAAAGACCTTAATACCTCTGTGCCCCATTTTTATTACTATGGCTTTTACCCCAAGTGAGATCAGCTTTGAAATAGATTCGTTCATCTGTGCAGGACCCATCAAATCGCTAAGCTCTTCCTCTGCTAGAAAAAGGACCCGGCTTCTCGCAATTATGGGCTCCAGGATCCTTATTCCGAGTCTGCAATAAACGGCCCCCGGATCAAAACTGATGTTCACTTTGTCAGGGAGGTTGAGGAGAAGCTTCTTTTGAGCTTCAAGAGGACCAGTTGAAACAAACGAAGTCAGATGAACCCAATTCGAGTCACAGAAATAACTTACATCCAGCGATGCCTCGTCGGCCAGGTTGTTTGCATTGGGCAGGATCACCAAAGCACGGTCGCGATTCGCATCCTCTGCATTTATCAGAGCGATACATCGTCCAGACGGCAAGTCGGTGTGTCTAATGCATAACGCGTCACTCTGTCCAAGCTCGTCCAGGTCAATTTTGCGATGAATGTCATTGCCTACGGCCCCGAAAAAGCCGGTGAAAAATCCCATACGGTGGAGTGCGGCGATGGTGTTGGCCGCAGATCCTCCTAGGCCGACCCCTTTCAACACTCCAAATATCTTTAATAATGGATAATATTTGTTGAACCAATGGATGTCTTGGACGACTTCTTGGCCGGAAGCAATGCCGATCAGTTGAAAGAATTTCGAAGAGGTCTCCCAGAATTCGTCTATATTAATGGAACCAAAACCAATGCAATGAAAATTCAAAGGCAAGACCTCGTTATAAAAATCAAGTAGTTATATGCGGACCAACAATGTTAATTCTCTCATAATGGGTTAAATTGAACTGCATGAAAACTTAAAGTAACAACATTTTGGCAGAATCATGTCTCCATATCAATTACTAAAAGAGTTCATTGAAGCTTGATCGCCGTATTTCCCTAACATGCTGTATTGTCAAATGAAACAAGTCAATGTAGTTGATGCTACTTCCTGTTCCAAAAACAAGTTCGCCCGTTGTCCCCCTGCATTCTTTTTCATGGAAGGTCAAGGCAAAGAACTCGGGATCAGCCAATTGCCGCTCAATTGGAGCCACGTTTCTGCCGACGGTGACGAGTTCTCCTTTCAGGACGGCGTCACATTACTTTATTATTTGATCAAGGAAATGTATTTGGGTTCTAACAAAGCTCGGGCGCAAGTGCATATTATCTTTATAAATAGGCTGGCCATCTGGAAGAATCGATGGGCACCTTCCCTCAGGACATAAAAACTTTTTCGGATCAATAACGATTGCATTTGTTTTATGCGCTATCTTTATAAGAGCATTATCTATGTACTGGTTCTTCTCAATATCTTTTTCTGTTAGCTGTCCGTAGTTAACTGAAAAGAAGGGACTTCCATTGTACATTGAGCGATTGACCATGTTTTTGGGGTCCAAAGCATCACCTACGGGTATATTCAGCAGTAAATATACAGTCTTACCCATTGAAGAGAATTTTGATAACATCTCTTCCAGTGATGAAAAAGCTGCTTTTGAACCTGCTGAATCATTAAGGAAGAGATCTCTCCTGTTTTGTTGGTCCTTGAAATAGTACGTACTATCTTTTCCAAAATATAAAGTCCACGCAGCGCCAATAACGACAACTTTGACTTCTGGATTGCTCGTATAGACCATCACATCATCAACCAGATGATAAGATTGTGGAGGAATGGCTCGGTAAACATTCGGAATTGGGGGACAGCCGTCTTCAGTTGCAAAGATTATGGATTTCTTAGTTCGGTGACTCAAGGCTTCAATATTTGAATAGTATTGTGCCATATTGCTATCACCCAAAAATAAGATCTGTCCTGAATTCTTTTGGTCGATTGATTCATTATTGATTCGGAAAAATTCGCTTCCGCGAAATTTGAATTTGCGCATATCACCAGGGTATTCCCATTCCCCAATAGCGGTGCTTATCAATTTTAGATTTTGACTATTATGGTAAGGTTGAAGAATCCCTATATAAGATGCGCCTCCAATAGCCGCCGTAGCCAACATGGTTGAGACCAACCATCGGGAAACATCAATAGGCGCACCCTTATGTGAAAAACCCGATCGTATTGGTTTTTCAAGAAAATTATAGGTTAAGATGGCCAATATAAAACTTAAAATGACTATTGCCATTTTTTCGACAGTTCCATTCAAGTTGACTATTCGTGCATACGCAAGCAAAGGCCAATGCCACAAATAGAGCGGATAGCTGATCAAACCAACAAAAACGAGAACTTTGTTAGAAAGTAACCTGCAATTAACAAAGGATTTGTTCCCAGCATAAATAAGAAGAAAAGTTCCCATTGTGGGGAGAAGGGTCCACAAACCAGGAAGGACTTTATGAGAGTCAATCAAAAAAAAGCCAGCGATTAAAAAGCATAGACCAGTCCATGAAACCACATTGCAAGAAATCTTAGACGGCAAAATTCTTATATTATGCAGAACTATAAAGGCCAGCAAACTTCCTATCATCAACTCCCAAAATCTGGTGACAGGCGAATAAAAAGTAGCTCCAGAATGGTGATTGATAACAAAAATGTTAAGCAAAAATGACCCTATAAAGATTGGTAACACGATCAAGAGAAAATTATTTGACCTTTTCCAAATTAGTACCACCAAAACGGGCCATATAATGTAGTACTGCTCCTCCACGCCTAGCGACCATAGATTCAAGAATGGCTTTAGTCCGGATGCGGTGTCAAAATACCCACTTTCTCCCCACAAAATGATATTTGAAATAAAGAAGGCGCCTCCAACAACATTCTTGCCTAAATTGTTAAATTCCACGGGGAGCAAAATAAAGTAACCGATCAAAAAGCAAAACAGAAGAACAGTGATCAGGGCCGGAAATATTCTTTTAATTCGCCGATTATAGAATTCTATATAGCTGAAGCTACCAGTTTCGAGGCTTTTAAAAATAATGTTAGAAATCAAGAAGCCAGAGATTACAAAGAAAATGTCTACTCCAACAAACCCTCCACTCATAACTCCTTGAAAAGCATGTGAAATTATAACCGATAAAATTGCTATAGCTCTGAGACCATCGATGTCAGCGCGGTAGGATGGACGAAAAATATGTGTCATTTTCAATTTATAGATCAGTAAACAATTGATATGAGACGTCTGTACAATTTCGCACGGTTTTTAACTCGCACCTGCGCCATTTTACCCTAAACGATAAACCAGACTGAGGTTAGTCGTCAATATTGGACACCAGCACACATTGCAGTTCTTTAAGTTATATGTCCGAAATTGTTATTCGATGCGATTCGTGCTATTATAAAAGAGTCGATTGTTAAAAATCTTTCTTCACTTGACATCTACAAACTTGAAAGGGCCCTGAAATGCGCCTCCGGATACTGCGATTTGTAATTATTTTTGTAACTGCCGCACTTCTTGTACCTGCCACCGGGTGGTCTTCCACCGCTCAGGATTACTTTCGTGATGGTTATGTAGCCTCGATGAAAAGGGACTGGAACGCTGCCATAGATCTTTTCAACAAGTCGCTTGACCTTAATCCGGACAACGCTGCGGTATACGTGCAGAGAGCCTCTGCTTATCAAATGGTCGATCGGGTAGATGAAGCGATCCGCGATTACGAAGCAGCGCTAAAATTGAGGCCTGATTACTATCTTGCAATGGAGTATTTGGGTAAGCTCTATGAAATGAAGAATGAATACTCCAAGGCTGTTGAGATTTACAGCCGCGCCCTTCCGTTGGTCAAAGACCCAAAATGGCGGTCAGTAATACAGTGGAAAATCACTGATGCTAGGAAGAAGGCCATGAACGTGAGAGCGGACCAAGGCAGGCAATTAAGCAGGTAAAATTCTTCAAATCATCTCAATGAGTCGACGATTTTCAGGCTGGCAGCCCGCCATGCGGGCGACATGCCTCCCACCAGGCCCATAATCAGAGCAAAACCCATGCTTTTCAAAGCGATCGAAGGGGTAAGTCTGAAGCTGAAGGCAATTTCAGAAAAAGTTTCCCAATTTAAAGTGGAAATTGTCAGAAACTGAAGCACTGAACTGGAAAGCGTTCCAACCAACCCACCCAAAAAACCCAGAAAGATTGATTCGCTCAAGAACGCCAACATTATGTTTTGACGCCCAAATCCGATAGCTCTTAAAGTCCCAATCTCCCGTGTTCTGTTAGCGACAGCGGCATACATGGTTACCATGGCGCCCAGTATAGCTCCTACGCTAAAAAAGAGGGTCATTGCGAACCCGAGCAGCTTTATGAACTTGGACATCATCTCGGATTGTTCTTTGTAGAAAGCGATTTCACGTTTTACCTGGACACTTAAACGCGGGTCAGTTTCAAGGCGCTTTTTAAGTTTAATGAATTTTTCTTTTCCCGGGACTTTCATAACCATGGCCGAGAAACTGTTACGGCGAAAAGCCGCCATGATCTGGTCGGCGTCAGCCCAAACTTCGCTATTGAAGGCAGCGGAGCCAGCATCAAAGATCCCGACTACATTCCAGCCGATCATGGCCAGATTCAACTTGTTCCCGAGATCCGAATTCTTGATACTCTCGGCGATGTTTTTACCCGCGATTACTTCATTTGACCCAGGTCTCGGTGATCTACCGGCTACAAGCTTAACCTGGGGCCGAAGCTCCATCGAATGTCTTCCCATTCCGCGAACTATCACATTGGTGGGTATCTCTGTCATCCTCTTGGGCAGAGTAACTAGCAAAAGCGTCTCTTTAGCTGCCAGAGGGTCTCCGACAGAATCGTGCTCAACCTCTGGTTGTGCAACTATTATATCAGCTTGGTCACGCTCTATGGAACTCGAGACTTCGGTCTCAGCAGCGCCTCGCAGTATAATAACATTTTCTGGAGACCCCGTGTCCACGAGTGTTTTCTCAAGTCCTGCGGCCAACATCATGACTGCGGAAAAGACAAAAGTTACCAGAGCCATTCCTCCCGCAGTCAAGATAGTGGTGAACTTTCTATTCCATAAGTTCCTCGAGCTGTAGTTAAAGGGGACCGCCACTCCGTCGAGCCTCTCTCTTAAGGAAGTATTGAACAAATCTCAACCTACTAATTATTCAGATACAGAAAAATGATTCTACATTTTTTCAACTATTACAGCGTGGCCCATTCCACCGCCGACACATAGTGTCGCCAAGCCTATTTTTGCATCCGGTCGCTTCTTGAGTTCGTATAATAATGTCGTGAATATACGTGCTCCGGAAGCCCCAATAGGGTGGCCCAACGCAATAGCGCCACCATTAAGGTTGACCTTGTTCATATCGAAATTCAGTTCCTTGGCAACTGCGAGGGCTTGAGCGGCAAACGCTTCATTGGCTTCTATCAAGTCGATATCCTCGATTTTCAGACCAGCCTTTTCGAGGGCTTTACGAGTTGACGGGATTGGGCCTGTGCCCATAATCTTCGGGTCTACTCCGGCTGAAGCATATGACAAGACTTTAGCGATCGGCTTATAGCCTTCCTTATCCGCACGGTCTCTAGACATTACTAATATGGCTGCAGCCCCATCGTTAATGCCGGACGCGTTACCGGCTGTGACAGTCCCGTCTTTCTTGAATGCCGGTTTTAGCTTGCCAAGGGCATCCTTGGTGGTCCCTGCGCGTGGATGCTCATCTGTGTCGAAGATTTTCGGATCACCCTTTTTTTGAGGAATTATTACCGGGACTATCTCATCTTTGAATCGACCTTCCTTTATAGCCTTTTCAGCCAGTGTCTGACTCCTCAAGCCGAGATCGTCCTGCTGCTCCCTGGAAAGGCCATATTTTTCAGCAACGTTCTCGGCTGTCATGCCCATGTGATAGTTATTGAAGATTTCCCAGAGTCCATCATGTATCATCAAATCAACCATGGGGCTGTTGTTCATCCTTGCTCCCCACCTCGCAGCGCCCAACGCGTAAGGAGCGGCTGACATGTTTTCAGTACCGCCTGCGATAACAACTTCCGCGTCACCTGCCTTTATAGTCTGGGCTGCAAGAGAAACTGCCCTAAGCCCTGACGCGCAAACCTTATTGATCGTCATTGCCGGAACTTCCATAGGGATACCTGCCTTGATCACAACCTGACGAGCCACATTTTGCCCCTGACCCGCCTGAAGCACGCATCCAAAAATCAATTCATCCACTTTCGCAGGATCGAGATTGTTTCTCCTGATGATTTCTTTCACCACTATAGCCCCCAGTTCAACTGCCGGAACACTTCTGAGCGAGCCGCCAAAAGACCCCACCGGTGTACGGATCGCGTCAACAATAACAACTTCTTTCATAAAAAATCCTCCGAGACATAAATTATTCAGCATTTGGCGGAAGCAGCGCTTCCGGGATATGAATTCCCTTTTCTCTATAATAACGGACAGCCCCAGGATGCAAAGGAGCCACAAGTCCATGAAACGCGTTTTCCAGCGTGACATTCTTGAACGCTGGGTGAAATTTCGCAAGCTGGTCAATGTTTTCGAACAAAGTCTTAATCAAGTCATAAATTACCTCAGGATCCAAAGATGATGTAGTAGCAAGAAGAGTATTCTGGCCGACGGTACTAATTGGTTTGCCCTGACCGGGGTATACGTCCGGTGGAATAACAATTCTGCGGCACGTTGTCCAGCCAGAGTCTTGAGCCGATTTCAACTCCGCATCACTAATCTGTATAAAACTGAACAGAGCTGGATCGGGCTGAAACAGGTTGGTTATCAGGGAGGAAGGTACCGCTGCCGTGAATTCGGCCGCTTGAACGGTCCCTGCTCTTAACGAATCAATAGCTGAGACATAATTCATAAATTTGAACTTTGTTGCCGGCTTCTGATTTTTTAAACTACGTGCCAAAATTTCAGTTGTGAATCTATTACCGCTTTCGGGCAAGCCGGTCGCAGTAATTAATCCTTCAAGATCATCGAGACTGGATTTTTTGTTTCTCTCGGACCTGATGATAAAATGGACCGCTTCAGGCCAGAGATTGACAATGCTTCTGAGGTCCTGTGTCGGTTTATCCTTGTAAGCGCCAAAGCCTCTGTATGCGATGTCGCATGATAGTTCATCAGCCAAGATCAGGTCCGCATCTTCTATCCTCACCGCTTCAATATTCTCTCTTGCGCCTTCAGATATTGCAGCGGAAACTCTTATTCCAACTTTCTTCAATCTTGTGGTCCATATCGAAGCCATCGCCAGCCCAAGGTGATGATAAGATCCTCCAGGCATGCCGGTTACCATCAATAGCGAAATTCTAGTTGGTGACCCGGGAACGTCAGTTCCTAACGAATTTCCGCCAAAAACAGACAAAAGGCCAGCGCAGGAGATGATGACGATGATTAGAGGCTGAAACAATTTCTTCAAGATGGTTCTCGGAGATGGATCAAGCATCTGGGACGTCTCAGGCGGACCACTACAAATGGAATCATGCCTGGGTTCACTTCAAAGAATTCCAAGGCTACCCAATATTTACGATTTTAGGTTAAAACCGCAACTTTGAAAAGACGCTTTTTTGATTGGTTCAGTTTCTCGACAATTTTGAGGGTTCCCATCGCGTGGCTCCCAAATTTGGCGACAAATTTGTTGACACTTTTTTAGCCCAAATGCATAGGATAGGATAAATTGGAAATAAAGAAAGGTGACGGCGCGTGAACATCACACAAATTTTGGACATGAATTCGAGAAAATTTGGTTCCAGGGATTGCTTGAAAGCCGGTGGTGTTAGTTGGTCCTATCGGGAAACCAGAAAGCAGGCTGAAAGAGTAGCTGCGCTGTTGCAAATGAAAGGGATGGTAAAGGGCGACAAGGTTGCTATAATGAGCCAAAACACGCCCTCTTTTGTCTTTACATTTTTCGGGGCTCTCAAAGCCGGTGGAATCGTGGTCCCGATTAATCACAAACTTGCGGCCCCTGAGGCTGATTACATTCTGAGCCACAGTGAATCCAAGATATTCCTTTTTGATGGATCTCTGGTCGAAGTGGCCAAAAAATTACCCGCGTCAATTCTAAAAATATCTATGGACAGCCCCGCAGATGGTTTTGAGCAATTGGAGAAATTAGTTCCTCCTGTGTCATCCTACGAGCCAGTGGCTATTTCGGGGTCTGACATTGCGGAAATACTTTACACTAGTGGCACGACAGGAAAGCCCAAAGGTTGTCTGCACACTCATCACGGAGTGATAATGGCAGGAATAACAGGGGCTATGGCCATGAAACTCGATGAACAGGACCGCTTGCTCATGGCTATGCCGATATGGCATTCATCGCCGTTGAACAACTGGTTCATGGGCATCCAGTACGTTGGTGGGGTAACAGTATTGATTCGCGAATATCATCCTCTGCATTTTCTTCGGACTGTCCAGACTGAGAAATGTACCGTGTATTTTGGCGCCCCCATTTCATACATTTTGCCGATACAAATGGTCCCACAGTTCAAGGAGTTTGATCTATCCTCGATACGATGCTGGATCTATGGAGGCGGTCCAATGTCTCCTGAAACTGCTCGCATGGTTATGGAGTTTTATCAGTCAGACAACTTCTACCAAGTCTATGGCATGACCGAGGCAGGACCTACAGGTACAGTTCTCTTTCCCAGGGACCAGGTGGCCAAGGCGGGTTCCATTGGGAATAGGGCGTTACCCGGTGCGGACCTTCAGGTTGTCAAAACTGACGGTAAAGACGCTGGACCTGGAGATATCGGAGAAATATGGTTACAGGCTGATAGCATGACACATGGGTATTACAAAAATCCTGAAGCCACAAAAGCGGCGTTTGAAGGAGGCTGGTATAAAACAGGAGATTTGGTTAGGATTGACCCTGAAGGTTATCTGTACATCGTAGACAGGCTTAAGGATATGATTGTGACTGGTGGTGAGAATGTTTATTCCAAGGAAGTTGAAGACGCCATTGCCGGCCTGCCCGGGATTATGGAAGCTGCAGTAATAGGTAAACCGCATCCTGACTGGGGAGAGACCGTAGTGTGTTTCATTGTGCCGAAGAAAGGTGAGACTGTCGATCAGCAAACCCTGAGAAACAGTCTTTCTGAAAAACTTGCCAGATATAAAATTCCGAAAGAATTCATTATAGTGGATGAATTACCACACACAGCCAGCGGCAAGGTGATGAAGTTTACGCTGAGGGGATAGACGATGAATAGAAGGAGAGGACAAGCTCAGGAATTTCTGATTCCTTAGAAAAGTTGAGAGGATGACATGTTTGAATTTTTACTGACAGAGCAGCAAAAGAGAATACGTGACGAAGCCCGAGACCTGGTCAAATGGGTACCTCGTCAAATGATCCTGGATATGGACTCGGACAAAATAAAGTTTCCGAAGGAATTCCTTAAAGAGGCAGGGAAACGAAATCTATTCGGAACTAGATATCCTCAACAGTGGGGTGGTCGCGGGATGGACTGGGTCACTACGGCGACGGTAATGGAAGAAATAGGGACCCTCGGATACATATTTGCCTGCGTATTTGGCGTCGGGGCGGAGCTTGTGTGTGACGCGATAATTTTACATGGTTCTGATTATCTGAAAGAAAAATACGTAAACCCCTTACTACGAGGTGAAATCTTCGCTGCAGAATGCTTGACGGAACCTCGTGGCGGCTCCGACTTCTTTGGAACAACAACAACCGCCGAAGATAAGGGTGATTACTTCCTGTTAAATGGACAAAAAAGGTTCATTGTGGGAGCGGAAGGCGCAGATTATTTTCTTGTTTACGCCAAAACGGACCCTAATGCTGAACCCCATAAAGCGCTAACCTGTCTGGTTGTTGACAGGGGATCCGGGGTCGATGTGAATTACCTATATGGATTGATGGGATGTCGCGGTGGCGGCGCGGGTCGCATTGTTTTCAAAGAAGTTAAAGTCCCAAAAGAGAATATCGTAGGAAAACTGAACGGCGCGTATGCCGTATTTAACACCATGATGGTACCCGAAAGATTGGGAACGGCGGCCATGACAATAGGGGCCGCCAGGCCGGCCCTGGAAATAGCTACAAGATATTCAACTCGAAGGAAAGCTTTTGGGAAGACGATTAACGAGTTCCAGGGCGTAAGTTTTCAGATCGCTGAAGCCTCAATGATGATGGACGCATGTCGGTCACTTGTCTATACGACATGTAAGGCTGTAGATACCGCTCAGGACCCGAACCTTATCCGGAAGATGGTCTCGGAGACGAAAAAGTTTGTGACTGAATCCTGTCAGAAAGTTTCCCATATTGCTATGCAAGTGATGGGGGGTATCGGTTATACCAACGTTTATCCAATAGAAAGGACATTCCGGGATCTAAGACTGGCGTCGATTTGGACCGGCACAAATGAAGTAATGTCCGCCATTGTAGCAAACGAATATTACAAGGAGTTGATTAAGAAAAAATTCAGCGTCAGGGATTATGAGGCTGATTCTGAGGCCGCCGAAGCCATCGATGAGAAGATCTATGAGTAGATAAACAAAAAAGTTCTGTCCGAATCGTAAGTTTTATATAGTTTCGCCCTAAGAGGAGAAGGAGCATTGCTCTTTCTATAGGCTGAGACATCCATCATGTAATTCATTAGGTGGAAATAGCACGTTGCGCTTGAAATCCTTAAAGAAATAATGTTACAAAACTGTGATCATTGGTGGGCGGTAAATTCTCACAGCTACGAAGAATCAGCGAGGGAAAACATGAGAAAGATTTTGGCGTTGTGCATGACTTTAATTATTGGTTTGGCGTGTGTAGGCTTGGCAGTCGCTGACGAAGCGTCTGATACCAAGGCCCTTGTGGAAAAAGGCGTTGCTATGGCTAAAGAAAAGGGGATGGACGCTACTCTAAAGGCGATTGGAGACCCTAAAGGCCCATTTGTTGTAGGTGATCTGTATCTTTTCGCCGGCCCTTTAGACAAGGTTACGGCTTCAGCACATCCGTTCGCAGCCGATAAACTGGTCGGTAAGGATCTGACAAATCTGAAAGATTCGAAGGGCAATCAATTCTTTATCAAATTCAAGGAAATAGCTGAAAAGCCTGGCTCTGGTTGGGTTGAATACTGGTGGCCTAAACCAGGAGCAAAAGACCCATCACTCAAGAAGACCTTCATTATGAGGGTCCCTGGCCAAAATGCTTATATCGCCGCGGGCTATTACCCAAAATAATAGCCTTTCAAATCTCACGCCGCCCCCGATGAATTCAGACTGAAACCCATTGTGAACAGTTTTTTAATAATAAGTCTTTAGAGCCAATTTATTGGCTCTGGGCTATTTCAGGCTTCAAAACGTAAATTGTTCCATCTTTCCCAAGTAATCTGTGAAAAGGGAATTTTCTAACCGTTTCAAAACCGTTGAGATTTCCAAGAGTGACAACGTAATCTTCCCGGTCTACCCACCACCAGCTTACGCCTCTTGGAGGCGCATGATCCAGATGGTAGGCATTGTAACCATTGAATTCCATGCCCCCATCCAGATTGCAGGGCCTGACCTTTAGATCTTGAGTCAGGTAATTTAGAGCCAGTGTCTGTGAACGTTTCAAGGCCATGAAATCGTGAGTCCCCGCCACTGAAAGAATTATCATAAAAAATAGGGGAACCGCCGCCGGAATCAAGCCTTTTAAGGAAAGACAACAATTTTTCAATTCACCAGAATAAGAAAAAAGAAAGATTATTGCCATGGCGCTCAAGGGTATTAGATAACGATCACGAATCCCTATAACAATAATTGCTCCACCATAGATCAGGATAAATATAATAGATAGGCAACTTAGAAAAGAAATTTGGGTGTTTTCTGAAGATTGAATCATCATTCTCAAAATTTGACATATGCAGTTGTAAATTAGTGGCAAGATTATACCCAAAGAAACGACTGCCCACCAGACCAGAATGTAATAAAACCACGGCGGTAGGCTGGCTATTCTCTTGATTCCGAGAATGTAAGTGTCTTTGAGTAAAATCGGGCCTATTCCAAAATTAAAGAGGACATTGCCAGTAATAAATTCCGGTGGGTTTATAAAGCCGGCAAAGATTGCCAATTCTAACATCACGAAAAATGCTGTGACGATATAGAAGAAATATCTGAATGCCGCCCTTTGAAAATATTGTTTGTACAACAAGGCTGCAACCGGCGAAACAAAAAAGGCTGTGTATCCCAAGACACTCTGAAAAAGCTGCCCGAAAATGAAAACCAGATAATCCGGGAAACCTTTAGATATTGGATAAGTGAACAATTCGTGCAACAAGACATGCTCAGTCACCGGAGTGCTACCTGTCCAGTAAAGGAAGCGCTCAAAAGCTAGCCACGGCAAAATTGTGAGCATTACGGTCATAACAATGGCCCTGGTACGACCAAACTGACGCCCCTTGGGATGGATGAAACATGTCAGCACAAACGCTAATGACGCAATAATCCCGAACTGCCTGCTTAGTGTGGCCAAAAGCCCAAAAACCAGACCAATTGCCACGACAAGGACCTGATTTGTGTCGATTCCCTGCTGAATTAACAAAAACGAGAAAATTACAAGCGACAAAAAAGTAATATCAGTCATGAATGTAAAAGACTGAGAGAAATACAATGGGTTAAATATCAAAGCCAGAGTTCCCCAGAATGATACCCAGTCTCCAGCTTGTGTGGTTTTGAGAAGGAAGAAAAAAGCCAGTGAGCCCATGACTGACAAGGTGAGAACAGAAAGCCTCAAAACGGTTAAGGAGTGTCCGAAAATCTCAGAAAAAAGAAGGCCCCAAAGTAAATGAGTGATAAGGGCCGGGCCACCGCCCTCGCCTTGGGGGCCCATCCATGTGGGTCCTAAAATTTCGTGAGTACTGAGCGTATTAAGGGCCTTTGTAAAAGCGAAGTCATCATTGATCATGAACTCTCCAGCAGGGTTGACGATGTATATAACAACCGTCCAGATCAACAACAACAATACTACGCAGCCCCACCATGATTTCACCGAAAGGACCTCCAGGAAAAACGAGTCATGTGAAAATAGACAATAACTTATGTATTTTCCCCAACATTCAGAACAATGTTATTAACATATTGATCAGATTTGGGTAAATCAAAATGTCTTGGTTTGCGGACTTGAATTGTTTACTATCTATACTATAGTTTCGCCCTTTTTGTATGAGAATACAGTGGGGCGAGTGAATAATAGTTGAAAAACAAGGCGTTCCGCGCGAACCCGTTTTTTGGAAACAAACAAGGGGGAAGG
>JAJYDQ010000047.1 GCA_021777225.1 Deltaproteobacteria bacterium | reverse complement strand
CCAGGCCATTGAAACCTTTGTTCACCCGGATGATCGAGCCATGGTTAACCAATATCACATTCGCCGACAACAAGGTGACAACGCCCCCTTTCTGTATGATTTCAGATTTGTGTCCAAGGATGGCACTGTGAAGTGGGTGGAGATGAGTTCAGCCTTGATCATGTGGGAAGGGCGACCTGCAGGTTTGTGTCTTGCAACCGACATCACGAAACGTAAACGGGCAGACGACGCATTACGATCGAGCGAAGAAAGGTTTCGTACTCTATTCGAGACTGCCAACGACGCCATATTTCTGTCGGATGGTCCGAAATTCATTGAATGCAATGCCAAGGCCCTTCAAATTTTTGGCTGTAAGGAAAAAATAGATATAGTTGGTCATTCGCCCATGGATTTTTCGCCTGAGAAGCAGCCGGATGGCCTTAACTCAGCGGAAAGTGCGGTCAAGTACCTTAACGCGGTCTTAAATTCTGGCCCGCAGATATTTTATTGGAAGCATTGTCGCAAAGACGGTTCGCTCTTTGACGCAGAGGTGTCCATAAATGCCCTTACTCTGAATGGCGATGCATATTTTCTCGGGATCGTAAGAGACATCACCGAGCGTAAGCAAGTGGAGATGGCCCTGCGTGAGAGTGAACAGCGATTAGGACTAGCTTTAGAGGGAGGAGCGCTAGGGTTGTGGGACTGGGACCTGAAGACCGGCGTGGGTGTCTGGGGCGACAGGACTACACGAATGATGGGATATGAGCCAAATGAGCTGGATCCCCACATTCGTACATGGAAAAGAGAGGTTCACCCGGATGATTGGGAAAAGGTTTCGGAAGTTTTGAATGGGCATCTCTCAGGGCGACTTCCTTTTTACGAGGCTGAATATAGAATGCGGAGCAAGTGCGGCGAATGGAAATGGATTCATGCCCGAGGCAAGGTGGTAGAATATGACAAAGAAGGAAATCCTCAGCGCATGACAGGAACAATGCGTGATGTCACTGAACGCAAAAAGGCCGAGGAGGAATTAAGGAAAAGTGAAGAGAAATATCGTCGCCTAATCGAAAACGCCTATGACATTGTGTATACCACGGATCCTGGTGGCTGCCTCACCTTTGCAAACCCCGCTTGCGTACAACATATTCGATATTCGCAGGAAGAACTCATAGGCAGACATTACCTGGAATTCATTCCGGAGGAATACAGGAAGGATATCAGCCGGTTCTATGGTCGTCAATTTGTGAAGAAAATTCCTGATACTTATTACGAATTTCCCTTTGTGACAAAAAACGGTGAAACGAGATGGTACGGCCAGAAGACTCAACTTCTTATGGAAAAGGGTATTATTGTTGGATTTCAGTCGATTGCCAGAGACATTACTGACCGCAAACGCTTGGGGGAAGAGAAACTGGAAACCGAGCGTAAGCTTCTCCATGTTCAGAAACTCGAGAGTCTCGCCACAATGGCCGGCGGCATCGCCCATGATTTCAACAACCAATTGGCGGTAGTGTTGGGCAACCTGGAACTGGCCCTTATGGATCTGGCTCCCGATTCGCGGGTCAAGCCAAACATTCAGAATGCGATCAAGGCGGCCAAACAGTCAGCGGAACTCTCCCACCAGATACAGACATACACGGGCGCCACATATTACAATCCTGTAGACCTGGATCTCAACAAGTTGTTGAATACGAACCCCATCCCACTAAAATTGCGTACTTCCAAACATCTCACCCTCAACCTGGAAAGCCACAATACACTTCCACTCATTAAAGGCGATCCAGATCAAATACAATGCTTGATTACCAATATTTTGGTCAACGCCTCTGAGGCGACTGAAGATAAGGTCGGCGAGATTCGACTTTCTACAGGGGTCATTGACTGCGATGAGACGTATCTGAGCCGTAGTTGCCTAAAAGAGACGCCAAATCCGGGTCGGTTTGTGTTTCTAGAGGTAACTGACACTGGTTGCGGAATGGACGCTGAGACTCAGCGTAGGCTCTTTGATCCGTTCTTTTCTACAAAATTCTGGGGTCGTGGCCTTGGTATGGCCAAAGTGCTTGGGATAACGAAGGGACATCACGGCGCTATAATACTGGAGAGCGAGGTGGGAAAGGGAACAACAATCCGTGTTCTGTTTCCGGCGTCGAGAGAGGCTCAGATCGAGTCTGTTCAGGCCATAGGGGTAGTTGAACCGCAGCCCGCAGTTCCGGTCAGTCCTACCAGGCGAAAAACTGTTCTTGTAGTTGATGACGAGGCGGGGGTTCGTGATCTTGCTGTTACACGTCTTGATCTTCTAGGCTACGACACCATTGTGGCTGGGGATGGCGAGGAAGGGGTAAATGTTTTCCGAGAGCGGCTGAATGAAATTGATCTGGTTATGCTCGACTTCAAGATGCCAAAAATGAACGGGGTTGAAGCTTTCTGGGAACTTATACGGATCAAACCGGATGCCAAGGTTATCCTGTGCAGCGGTTACACTGAGGAAGCAGTGATGCAGAGCTTTCCGGAGCAACATCCTGCCGGTGTTCTGCACAAGCCCTACAACATGGAAGACCTGAAGGGTGAACTTGTGCGTTTGTTAGGGACCGGAGATTGAGACGTTTGCATGGAGACAAGCTAATGGCGGACAAAAGAGAGATTGACGAGACTGGAAGTAACGCAAGCGACTTGCTACACCGGGCTGAGGGGAAACTCTCCATGTCTCCTGATGCGACGCAGAATCTCCAAGACAAATCTCTAGAAGAGACCATCCACGAACTTCAGGTCCATCAGATTGAGATGGAGATGCAGAATGACGAACTAAAGAGAGTTCAGCTCGAATTAAAAGATTCCGGGAACAAGTTTCAAGACCTCTATGATTTTTCTCCTGTAGGATACTTTACCTTAACGCACAAGGGGATCATCATAGAGGTTAACCTGACTGGAGCGGCGATCCTTGGAATGCCACGTAAAAAATTGTTAAACATGGCTTTTGGGCGGTTTGTCACTCATGAGTCTGAAGGCGAGTGGTACCAGCACATAATCGCTGTGCTGGGGCATAAAGAGAAACAGTCCTGCGATCTGACGCTCAAACTTGACGATGGTTCAACATTTTATGCCAGTCTTGAAAGCATTCAAATGGATGCGCCATCTGAACTGCAGGTAGCCGGCATGGAAACCCATGTGATTCGTATGGCGGTCAGTGATATCACCTATCGCAAGCGGGCGGAGGTGGCTCTGAGAGAGAACGAGGAGCGATTTGGCAACTTCCTGAACGCTAGTAACGATTTAGTGTTTATAAAAGATCCTTATTACCGCTATCTATTTGTGAATAAAGCAAATCAGGACTTCTTCGGGCTTTCTGAGCAGGAGATTATTGGAAAGACTGATTTCGAATTGATGCCGGCGGAACTTGCAAGAAAATGTAGGGAGTCAGATCAGCGGGCAATTGCAGAAAATAATACAGTAACCGAAGAAGAGCGATCCACTGACAGGATCTTCGAGACTCGGAAATTTCCAGTGAAACTTGCGTGTCAAGAGGTTGGCGTTGGAGGATTCATAAGGGATATCACAGAGCGAAAATCCGCAGAAGAGGCTCTTCGGGCAAGTGAAGAGAGATTTCGGGCAGTAATTGAAAATCTCCAGATCGGTATTTCAGTCCTCAATTCAAGCATGGAAATAGTTACAGTTAACCAATTCTTCCAAAAGATATACCCTCGAGTTAAGGCAGGGTCGAGGCAGCTTTGTTTCGAATGCTATAATGATCCGCCCAGGACATCGCCGTGCTCCTATTGTCCTTGCGTGAGGACCTTCCAGGATGGCATGGCTCACGAAAGCCTAACAGAGACCCCTGCTGGGAACGAAATCCGCAATTACAGGCTTATATCCTGCCCCGTCAAGGATGCTCAAGGCCAGGTTGAGCTGGTGGTCGAGATGGTTGAAGACATTACAGAGCGTAAGCAATTGGAGGAGAAGAATCTAAGACTTGCGGCCATTGTTGAGTCTTCAGATAACGCAATTATTGGCAAAACCCTGGACGGGACCATCACAAGCTGGAACAGAGGCGCAGAA
Source organism: Deltaproteobacteria bacterium (assembly GCA_021777225.1). GTDB lineage: Bacteria > Desulfobacterota > Desulfomonilia > Desulfomonilales > Desulfomonilaceae > CAJBEZ01. The sequence continues at coordinate 26,006 of JAJYDQ010000047.1, read as the reverse complement.
AGGATTTATGGTTACAAGGAACAAGAAGTAGTCGGTAAACCCATAACTATTTTAGCCCCGCATGACCGTGAGGATGAGATTAAGGGCTTATTTGAACAAATTAAAAGTGGAAAATCGGTGAAAAACATCGAAACTGTTCGCCGAAATAAGATAGGCGACAACATCCCTGTATCCTTAACAATTTCTCCAATTATTGACAAGGAGGGCTGTATAATTGGCGCATCGACAATAGCCCGTGACATCTCTGATCGCGTAAAGGCGGCACATCAGAGAGAGGCTCTTCAAGAACAACTGTTCCAATCCCAGAAGATGGAGGCTGTCGGCACTTTGGCGGGCGGGGTTGCACACGATCTCAATAACCTCCTCCAAATAGTGCTTGGGTATTCAGAGATTATGCTCCTACGCAAAAAGGAAGGGGAACATGACTACGCAGATATACAACAAATATATCAGGCAGGAAAACGAGGCGCCGATCTGGTTAAGAGCTTGATGACTTTCAGCCGAAAGGTTGAAACAAAATATGTTCTCATCGACTTGAACCAGGAAATTACCCAAGTGCGACACCTCCTTTCTCGAACAATCCCAAAGGCCATAAAAATTGACCTACATCTGAGCGGAGACCTTGAATCAATCCAAGCTGATCCATCTAAGATAGGCCAAGTCTTGATGAATCTGGGTGTGAACGCAAGAGACGCAATGCCGAATGGCGGGAAATTGACCATTGGGACTACAAATATTCAATTGGACGATGAATACTGTAATGCTCATCATGGAGCCAAAACTGGGGATTATGTCTTGCTTACATTTTCGGATACCGGTCAAGGGATGGATAAGGAAACGCTGTCTCGTATATTTGAGCCGTTCTTCACTACTAAGGAGACTGGAAAAGGTACGGGATTAGGGCTTGCGATTGTCTATGGCATCGTCAAGCAACATGACGGTCTCATAAATTGTTATAGCGAACCAGGTCAGGGGACCACCTTCAAGATTTATTTTCCTGCCCTCAAGAAAGACAACGATTCAGAAACCCCAACAACTGAGAGTCCAGTTCGAGGTGGGACCGAAACGATCCTCCTGGTGGATGATGAAGAGGCTCTTAGGGATCTTGGGACAACATTTCTCAATCGGTTCGGCTACAAAGTCATCACGGCTAAGGATGGTCAAGAGGCTTTAGAGATATACCACAGGGAGGGGAACGACATATCACTGATAATTCTTGACCTGAACATGCCCAGAATGGATGGCAAACAGTGTTTGGAAGCAGTTCTCCGGGTCAATCCTAACGCCAAAGCTGTTCTGGCTAGCGGTTATGCTGAGGGCGGACCTGTTAATGGGATCATGACGGGCGGAGCAATGGGATTCGTCCAAAAACCGTACGACATGAGGCAACTCTTGAATACAATTCGTGAGATCCTGGACAAAAATTGACAGGAAAAACTTCTATGCAAGATCATGCCCGTAATCAATTTTATCAAAGGGACTGAAGATTTTCACCTATGCAACCAGAGCTTGTTCGGCAACGATTACTGTTGCGTAGATTTTTAACTCTGCCCTTTCTCGTCGCGCTCCTGAAATACTTCCTTTGCTGTAAACATTCCGTTCAAGGCTGCTGGAAATCCGGCGTAAACAACCATCTGGATGATGATTTCAACAACCTCCTGACGTGACAAGCCAACATTAAGGGCGCCGTTAATATGTACCTTCAATTGTGGTGTTGCTGTGCCCAACGCAGTGAGCGCCGCAACAGCGGCGATCTCTCGAGATTTCAGATCCAGTCCAGGACGACTGTAGATATCCCCGAATGGGAACTCAATAACATACCGAGCCAGATCAGGAGCGATGTCTTTCAAACCCTCGATAACTGTCTCTCCCGCTTTGCCATCCACCTCTTTAAGTTTTTCTAGCCCTCGTTCGTATCTGTCAATGGACATTATATTCGCCCCCTTTTTCCCGTGATCCGTGTCAGTGTTTGTCTTTTATGCGGCATGTAACCAATGAAGTTCCAAGCCGGACCCCAATTCCAGGACCAGCGCCAGTTACGAGTGCGACTTTTCTGATCAACGCGCTACTCGTACTTACGACTCCTGCTGTTCCTTGAGCATCCTCTCGATCTTGCACGAAATGCCCAGGCCCTGCAGGCCTGTCTCAAAACAGCCATTACACGATATACATTTGGCATTGGCAGTGTTTCCATTTTTCCATTGGTTGATTAAATTGGGCTCCCGGATCAAAGGTCTAGCCATGGAAATATAGTCGGCTTTCCCGTCCTTCAGCGCTCCCTCGGCGGTTGAGAGAGATCGTATTCCTCCAACAGCAATTATAGGCGCCTTCACGGAATCTTTCAGGTACTGTGAGAAATCGAGCAGATAACCCTCGTCTTTCTTTTCCAGAATCTCATCCTTTGGACAATGTTTATTTTCTTCGGAAATCGGGCAACAAGCGCTAACCTGGATAGCCGCAATCCCATTATCCTCCAGACGTTGGGCTATTTTCAACGCCTCTGGCGGTTCAATCCCGCCACTGACAAAATCCTGGGTGTTGATCTTGAATAGTATAGGGAAGTCCGGTCCTAGAGCCCCTTTAGTCGCTTCCAGAATCTCTTCTACAACACGATACCGATTCCGTAAACTCCCGCCGTATGAATCGCCTCGCCGGTTCCATGCCGGTGATAAAAACTGATTAAGACCGTATCCGTGCGCTCCATGCAGCATGACTCCGTCGAATCCACACTTGTGCGATCGTACGGCCGCGGCGGTAAAGGCGTCTACCACTCGGGCAATTTCATTTCGCGTCATCTCTTTAGGAATTGGGGAGCCAGAAGCGTACGGTACTGCCGACACTCCCCATAGTTCATCACCTTCTGCGATAAAGAGAGCAGGATTCGATCGTGCAAGGGAATGGGATATTTGGGCAACTACTTTGCATCCTTCTTTGTGAATAGAATCGGCAAGCTTTCTCAGCCCTTCAGACTGACTGTCGTCATAATTGCCAATCGAATACGGCGAACTCATTCCATTAGTCATGACAATCTGGTTACCGGTAAGAATCAGGCCGACGCCACCTCGCGCCACTTCGTTGTAGAATCTGAGGGTAAGATCGGTAACGTTACCTTTTTTATCTCCCGTGCCACTCCAAGTGGACGATTTGATGAAGCGATTGGGCAGTTCCAAGGACCCCATTGAGCTTTTCTCAAACAGTTGAGGTCCTTGATTCGCCCTAGAAGCCTTAGTCCCCACCATGAGGACGGCCGATGCAGCCAACCCGGTTTTCAGAAAATCGCGACGAGAAGGATTCCTGATCATGAATATTTCCTCTATCATGAAATAAAGTAGAGACGCCGGTGAAGCGTTCCTCAAGTTGAGGCTGACATCCTTGCCATCAACGAACAAGGAATTTCGGTCAAAAAATATTAGGTTTTATTTCGGGAACGCCACACTAGTTAATTTGCTTAACTATTTATCCTTGGGAAGTCCTACGCTCTGAGCGCCCATTATCATTTGAGTCGGTCGCAGCTTTAGGGCTTGACCCAGCTTCTCCTTGGGAATAGATACACGGAATCCAGTGGGCAATCCTTCAGATGCGCAATATAGGTAGACGTTCTCAGCGACAAAGCCTGTATCCATTGCGACCAGAAGATTCTTGCGCGCGTCTTCTGCTCCCGTTTTCGCCATGTCGGCTACATAGACAAGGTTAACCGGCGCATCCTTGAATCGTTCTACTTGTGTGTAGGTCAGTGAACGAAGGTCTCCCGAAGCGACTGGAATCAGAGCATTTCCTTTAGGATCATAAAGATATATTCCCTGAGTGGTCGAGACATAGACGGCAATCTCCTGCCAATTTAAAGCGGAGGGCGCTGTTCGTTTTTCTGAACCGGGACGATTTATTCCAAATGCAGCCCAAAGCAGGTTCGAAAGTGTCTGCTCTGAAAGGTTAGCCTCTGCGTATTCCCGTGTGGTCTTCCTATCTTTGAGCGCCTGCGCCAGGGATTTATTTGCGTCCAGTTTAGGCTCGGGCAGTTTAATAGGCTGCAACTCCTGGGCAAAAGCGGACAGGGCAAAAACCATGGCGAAAACAACACAGACCAAACTTACGCTTAGCATCTTAAATTTCATTGTGTCTCACTCCTAATTAGATTTTTTCGAAACGTTCACTCCTCAGGTTAAAATGCGTTTTAAAAGCAGACCCTTGGTATAGCATTTTTAGCATGCTGTCTATCGTCTAATAAATGGACGGGTGAGCCGACCGGCTCTGAATTGTTTTTATCATTTGAATTCGATGTCTTCAGGTTTCTCTGCCCTGTAATTTGAACATCGCAATATCAAGGTGACTATCAAGATTGCCCCAAGCGCATAAGCTGCTATTTCCCAGATTTCCATGAAAATTACACCTGACGTCGAACTTCAGTCGCCTTCCAGATGCTCTGGCTGTGTTACGCCATCAAAAAATCATAGGGTTGGCCAACGAAGATGGCGCAAACAAGCTATTGTCGAGTATCGAGAAGAGCAATGGCCTAACCGACCAGACCACATGTAAGATTAAGCATGGATTGGAGTAGGTCAATATCATCTCATAAAGATTTGCTCCGCAATCATCCACGGTCCCGAACAGCCTCAAGCAGTGAGAACCAACCCTTGGGATCGGTGTACCAGCGGCTCACCTCCATGCCCGCGTCATGAATCATCTTTTCTGCGCTAATCCGCCTGAATTTGCGACAAATTTCCGTTCGAACAGTTTCTCCTTTTCTGAGGACGAAGGAAGCGTCAACTTTCCTGACTTGTACCCAAATGTCTCTTCTCGCTCGAAGATGCATTTCGACCCGTTCCTCTTCTTCATTAAAGAATGCGACATGTTCAAAAGAATCCGGGTTGAAATTGGCCCGCAACTCTCGATTGACGACGAGCAGTATGTTCTTGTTGAACTCGGCTGTGACACTTCGCGAATCGTTGTAAGCCGCCTCAAGAATTTCTGTCGGTTTAATCATGTCCAGGCCCAGGAGAAAACGATCCCCAGGATTAAGTGTCGCAGCCAAACATTCCAGAAAAGACGAGGCTTCACGCTCGTCCAGGTTGCCGATGGTACTGCCGAAAAAAAGAACCAGCTTGGGGCGATCCGATTGTATGCAATGAAGGTCGCGAGTGAAGTCCGCTACAATTCCGTTGACTCTTAGTTCGGGATACATTGTTTCCAGGTCAGCCGCAGATTGCTTCAAGGCCGAAGAACTCACATCCACCGGCACATATCTCACATCGGATCTTTGCGAGCGCCCCATTGCCTGCAGCAATGTCCGAATTTTCCAGTTCGCCCCCGAACCCAGCTCCACAAGATCACCATGTGCGAATCCGCGGACGATGTCCGTGGCATACGAGAAAAGCAACACCAACTCGGTTCTTGTCGGATAATACTCGGGAAGATTGCATATAACTTCAAAAAGCCGCGATCCGCGGGAATCATAGAAGTACTTGCTAGGTATATATTTCTGTTCGGACCTCAAGCCTACCAGAACATCGTGAGCAATGTTATTGGTTGCGCCTTCCTCGAACCGGTCCTTAAAAGCGAGCCCCGTTTGAGCAGAAGATGAACGCATAACGCATACGCTCCTTTTCAACAGATGTGACCCTGAAGCCTGTAGTTGATTTTTCGAGCTTCATCAACGTGGCCACTTATTAGCGACATGGAACGAAACGGACACCTGCGGCAGAGTCTTTGATAATGTCTTCCAAGATGTCGATTGTACGGTCGATACCTTCTTCGGTATTGCCCCGGCCCAGGGAAAATCTAAGCGCACAATGGGCTTCCTCTGGAGATAGTCCCATGGCTAACAGGGCGTGTGATGGTTCCGGAGCGCCTGCCCTGCATGCGGAACCCGATGACACAGCCACACCCAGGTGATCCAGGGCGAGAACAACAGACTCACCACGCATTCCGGGTAATGTTACGTTAATCGTGTTAGGAAGTCTCTCCTCAAGCGGTCCGTTACGTCTGGTATCCGGGACGATTCTTTTGATTCCCTCCTCCAGCCGATCGCGCAAACTCCGTATCCTGTCCATATCAGGGAGCCTTTGAATCGCAAGTTCAGCAGCTTTGCCGAGCCCTGCGATACCCGGCGCGTTTTCTGTTCCTGCTCGCAATCCATGTTCCTGTTTGCCGCCATGAACTAGTGGATCGAGTGTTACCCCCTTACGAATATAAAGGGCTCCGATCCCCTTGGGTCCGTGAATCTTGTGGCCCGACAGCGTAAGGAGATCTACATCCAACTGCCGGACATCTATAGGAATCTTGCCGATCGCCTGCACAGCGTCAGTATGGAATAGCGCTCCGTGGTCTCTGGTTAGGCGTACAAGATCAGCTATGGGCTGTAGGGCCCCTGTCTCGTTATTTGCAGCCATGACACTTACCAATATGGTGTCCACAGTCAAAGCGGCTTTCAGATCACCCGGTGTGACCAGCCCCTTCCGGTTCACCGGAAGTTTCGTTACCCGAAAACCTTGCTGCTCCAACCATTTGCACGTTTCCAACACCGCAGGATGCTCAATTTCGGTTGTGATGATGTGATTGCCAATCTTCCTGCGAGCAAATGCGACCCCTTTGATCGCCAAGTTGTCCGATTCGGATCCTCCACTTGTGAAAACGATTCTTCGCGCTGTGCAATTAAGCAATTGAGCTACCTGTCGCCGCGCAGATTCCACAACGAAACGGGCTTCATTGCCGGGGGTATGAATGCTGGAAGGGTTGCCGAAGTATAGTTCGGAGTATTCAGCCACAATTTTAGCGACTTCCGGGTCTAGCGGCGTGGTTGCGTTGTGGTCCAGATAGATGCGTCGCTTCGTGGCATCCATAAGAGTTCCGTCCTTCATATGTATCCCCGTCTGGATTTCATCAGATCGAGGGATCATTGCTAATGGGACAGTGTCGTCAAGTCTGACGACTTCACACAACAGAGCTTTGTATACTGGGAATCCGGAGATGGGATCATACCGCTGCAGATCCGTCAGATCGTTGACATTACAGTCTTGCCATGCTTTTGGTCCGACAGGCCCACCTCCACCCATGCTTGCATCAATTACCCCCAGCATAATGTTGTCGGTCACGAAGGCCCTGAACCTGGCGCTACCCCGAGAACTGAGCACTTCGACCAGGTCTCCCATGCCGATGTTACGGTCCGCAGCATCCCGGGAATTCATGGTGACTGTCGGTTCGGGGCGCTCTTTCACGAGGTCTGGCACATTGTGGAACTGGGAACGAAAATCCGTGGTGACCCTAGTTCCGGAACTAAACACCAGAGGAAACTGTTCGGTCAGGTCTGGTCGCACCAAGGGGCCCTCTTTGGGTTCTGTGTAAACCGGAAGAGGGTCGTAACCATGTTCTTCAAGGATGGTTGAAGCAATTTCAAATTTCCCGGTTGGTGTCTCGAAGCCCGGGTGGCCATCGGATCGCAGCTTCCCTTTCTCCCACTTACGGTACTCCATCATCACTGTGGGAACCCGTGCCATCCCTCCCGCCGCACGAACCTGTTCCAGTGTAAACCCCGACGGCTTCAATGCATGCCTGAGCACCGCCTCCTCAGTCTGGGGATATAGATCCCCGTAACCGAGGCGTTTGGCCAATTCCGCAAGAACGAAAAAACCGTGGCGAGCCTCACCCTCAGGTTCGACGACGCGTTCCCGGATCCTGAAGAGTGGGCCATAAACCATGTAGGATTCAATTTCATAATAGGTAGTCGCTGGTAGCACCAGGTCAGCATACGCAGCGTCGGCAGTGAAAAAACGATCAATGCATACAAGGAAGTCAAGGGCGGCAAGAGTCTCACGCCAGATACGGGGCTGAGGCCATGAAGTAATTATGGAACCGCCTTCGACGATGAGTGACCTGATCTGATACGGGTTACAGCGCAACACTGCATCTGGAAGACAGATGGCATGCGATTCGCCACGGTATGCGCTGTAAACCGGGAAGCGATCGCGACCGAGGGCTTTTCTCAAGTTCGGGTTCGGCAGATGCCCATCCCGATTCATTGGGAATTGGTTCTCCTTCATGGTGAAACAGCGACCGCCGGGAACGTCAAGCTGACCAGCCAGGGCCCAGAGCGTAATTGTAGCCCGAATGGCCTGTACCCCACTATCGCTGTATTCCAGTCCACTGTACATAATTGGAGAGGCCCCCCTTGCAGAAGCAATGCGTCTGGCCAGTCGCCGGATGACGTCTGCAGGGACCCGAGTAATCTTCTCCACTACCTCGGGGCGAAAATGCTGGCAGTATCTGGCAAAATCGTCGAAACCGTGGGTCCATTCCTGTACGAAGCGCTCATCATATAGCTCTTCCTCAATAAGAACCTGGGACATGCCTAACGCAAGGGCCCCGTCTGTGCCCGACCTTATAGGCACCCATTCTGCCTCTGTGGCTATTGCGGTCCCGTTACGACGAGGATCGATAACAACGACTTCAGCGCCCCGCCGCCGGGCTTTTATCACGCGGGCGAAATCCAGAGGTGGGCAGTCTGTCGCAGGATTAGCTCCCCAGATTACAATGAGGTCAGCGTTCTCCAAATCCGAGAACATATTTATCATCATTCCGCCCGCAGTCACGTGGGGAGCGATCATGGCAAAGGATACATAGCATAGTGCTCCCACGCCCAGAGTGTTCGGAGATCCAAAAGGAAAGAGGACGCTCGATGCGGAAGACGCCGCTACCCCCCGAGGCTGGAACACATCGCACTCGGACTGTTCGAAACTTCCTCTTCCGGTGTATATGGCTGCCGCTTCAGGTCCATATGTTTCCTTGATGGAGCTGAGCCTGGAGACCATGATGTCAAAGGCCTCATTCCACGTAATACGTGTGAACTCGTACTGCCCCTTCGGACCAGTTCTTAGCAACGGATGGCGCAGTCTATCCTGTGAATAAACTATCTGGGGAGACTGACGCCCGAGATCGCATATCATCCCCAGTTCCGAGTCCTCGTCAGGCTGTACCATAGACATCTTGCCTGCGGAATCATAGGTTACTTTTACCCAGCAACCGGCGGGACAGATACCGCACAAGGACCGGCGCTGTCGCTGGTTCCTGATATTCTCGGTAGATTTTGTCAAAAGGACCTCAACAGCCTGTGCCAAACAGATTTTTCAATTCGGAAGAGGGTTGTAAAATCTAGTCATTCATATCAGTTGGTTGAACAGAAGTAGCCGCTTTTCCACGTCGTGGGTCCCAGTCATCAGGGGCGTACAAAATAGCGTAGTGGGAGACTCCAATAGGGGACCTCCAATACTCAATGAATCCTCGTACTTCCTTTTTGGGCTCAATGACACCGAAATGTCCTTCGAGAAGAACATCGCCATCCAGGTTCAGGAGTTCCGTTAAGGAATCCAGATACTGTTTTTCATCGGACAATAATTCCGAATGGATCGGACCATGCACATCCTGCCCAAAAATGATGAGTTCACCGTCAACTTCTGTAGTATACACGACTGAACCCGGCGAGTGACCAGGGCTGAAAATGGCTTTTACATTACCACTACCGATATCGAGGATGGTTTCCCGACCCTGCAATTTGATGTCGATGGTAAATGGTTTTATACGGGCCCCATACCAGGAGGCCCCAGTCACCCGGTTGTCACCTGATTCGATATAAACCGCATCCAGTTCATGCATAACGATACGGCAACCATACTCGTCCCTGACGGCATTGGCCCCGCCGGTATGATCGAAGTGACAGTGAGTCAGCAGGAGATATTCGAGTTTCACATGTGGTTCGAGACATTCAGCAATGTTTTTTATCAATTGCTCCTGACCACGGCCACTTCCCGCGTCGATAAGGGCTGCGCTATCGCCGAACCTCACAATGTAGACGGCGGCGTCTGAAGGATCAGTCAGGCCGTTTCCGCCAACTTGCCAGAGATTATTCCTGATTTTTATGTTCACTTCCGCCACCTGTATGTTCAGCGCAAATATGTGTTCGGGTTCGGTGTTGTTCATGCCTACCCCCAGGAATTTGACCTGTTCATGCAACCCTGGGGGAAAGGTCCCCTCAAAGACCTAGTTTGTTGCTAACACCGGCAAGGTTCCGGACCCGGGGTTATACAATTCTTAATGAATTCCCTGACCTCCTTTTTTGTCTCGATGATGCCGAAATGGCCTTCGAGAAGGATGTCGGCGTTCAGGTTCAGGATTCTTGTCAAGGAATCCAGGTACTGTTTTTCGTCGGACAGTAAGTCCGAATGGATTGGACCGTGGGCATCCTGCCCGAAAATGATGAGTTCACCGTCAACTTCTGTAGTATACACGACTGAACCCGGCGAGTGACCAGGGCTGAAAATGGCTTTTACACTACCACTATCGATATCGAGGGTGGTTTCCCGACCCTGCAATTTGATGTCGATGGTAAATGGTTTTATACGGGCCCCATACCAGGAGGCCCCAGTCACCCGGTTGTCACCTGATTCGATATAAACCGCATCCAGTTCATGCATAACAATCCGGCAACCATACTCGTCTCTGACGGCATTGGCCCCGCCGGTATGATCGAAGTGACAGTGAGTCAGCAGAAGGTATTCGAGTTTCACATGTGGTTCGAGGCATTCTGTAATGTTTTTTATCAATTGTGCCTGACCTAGACCACTTCCAGCATCAATGAGGGCAGCCTTGTCGCCGAAGCGCACGAGGTAGATGGCTGCGTCCGATGGATCAGTCAACCCCCTTCCGCCAACTTGCCAGAGATTATTCCTGATTTTTATGCTCACTTCTACCCCCTGTTTGTTGGGCTGAAATAGACTATTAAATTTGATGCCGACCAATCCTTGTACCAAAGGCTTAAAGTTATATGTCACTTTTCAAAATATCACCCATGTGGCCAGATGCGCAAGAGTGTCCTTTAGAAAAACATACCTGAAGTTTCTCTCATCTACTCAAGATGTTCTGCAAAACATGGAAATTAGGAGTCAACTATTCCCAATGTAAGTCGTTTGAAGCGTTTATAATCTGCTGGACCAACTCTGGATCCGATTCTCGCCACAAATACTTGATGAGCGCACAAAATATATTGAACTTGTTCAGCCCCCGGATCGGGCCAATGAGACTCATTGGACAGGAAAGAAGTTTCACGGATACTTGACCAAACAACTTGATGAGGAGATCGAGTATCGGACTGTAGTTAGATGCTTGCATGAACGGGGCTTTCGACTAAAAGCGCCTCGTCCTCAACTGGGTAGTGAACCGGAAAGATCAAAACCAAAAGCCATGCTCCATTAAGAAAAAACTTTGGGCAAATGCTACAGCTCCGCTTCTGTCAGCTTAGTGCGCGGAAAAGATCGACAACATGTTTGTTGCTTGACTGATGTTTGTGGGACTTGTGGGGATGGCTTTGGTATATTTGAGGAACCGACTGGAAAAACTGGAGGCGTCGCTTAAAGAGCGAGAGCGGAAGTTAATGGAACTGGAGGGTGTGAATGACGTGAAATTCTAATGATCCCCTCAGAATCCGTAAGGTGAGAAACTGCCTCAAAAACATGGTTTTCCATCGCTCAGAAAATATCTGCCAGAATCATCGCAACTCATTTGCTAGGGCATAAGCGCAAGGCTCGGAGTAATTTACAGCAACGAGCGCAATATCATCAGATGGAGGCTCGTTGTCTCCGAATTTCATAACCGAACTCACTATAGCTTCCAACGTGTCCTCAGCGGAAGACGGGGACAAATTCTGCAACGTCTTTTCTAAACGCTCAACTCCGTACAGCTCACCATTACTATTCGAGTATTCTGTGAGCCCGTCGGTATAAAATATGATTTTGTCTCCACGGGCCAGGGTTTTGCTCTCCTGTTCAAACGGAATTATGCCTCCGATACCCACGATGGTACCACCACGATCGAGAGATTCGATCCGTCCATCAGAGCGGAGCAGCAGTGGCGCCGGGTGTCCAGCGTTGCACGAAAGTAATGTAGATTCACGATGATTCAAAACGACATAGCTCATGGTAAAATATTTGTCGAACTTCTCAAAAGGATAATGCAAATCAAGCGCCTCGAGGATGTTTTTAGGAGAAGCCAGTTCTGTCTCGCAATTGACCGAATGAGATCCGCTGGGATCACAAAAATATCCAGTGGTCGGGCTCAGCATCTGGGAAACTGAAACGGTGACCATTGCCGCTGGGACTCCATGTCCACTGACATCAATTAGGTAAATTACGATCCGGTCTCTATCGAGTTCGAATACGTTATAAATGTCCCCTCCAACTCGATCACAAGGAATAAATCGAGCAGCGAAGTCGCAGTTGTGAACTTTAGGGAATGAGACAGGCAACAGACTTTTTTGAATTTCCCCTGCTGATTCCAAATCTTCATCCAGGCGCCGTTGCTTCTCCAATAACCAAAGACGTTGGGTCTCCAACTCGGTGACATCGTCCACAACAATCAAAACCATTTCTTCATTTCGATATGACAAATACATTGATGAGAACCTGAAATATTTATCGACTTTTTGACCTTCAATATAAAATTGTCTGTGCAGCCCCGCTTTGAAGGTAGGAGCGTTGTCAACAAAGGCACGGAATAGAGAGTCCCTCAAGATGCAATTTCCACAATTAGAGGTCTTGCCGCACAACTGATTTTCGTCAACAGTAAAGGAGCATCCAAGCGCATTGCCGCATAGTTTGTTAACCAATTCTGCTTCAGATTTTGACAAAAGCTTTTTGAATGAATCATTAAACTGTTGTACACGGATGTCTTTGTCGACGAGGAAAACTGCCGATGTCATGTTATCCATTAAGAGATTCAAAAAATCATTGGATTCTTTTAAGCTACAAACTTCTATTGCCAAAGGATCACGCTCCCAAATCGAATTACAGGTTTCTGATTAGCAAAGGCAGTTTTCAATAGTAACAACTTTGATATTGAATTGATATCCCGCGCGAGTTTTTGTCAGAATTACTGTAGTACATAAATATTGAAATAAACGCCAACTGGTGAAACAGTATAAATAAAGAAGCATAATAATAGAAGGGAGCGAAAGATGAATCTAAAAAGGCGGCCAGGGATCATTGTTTTTTTAGGATTTTTGTTTTGGGTCAATCTTTTGGCGGTTGATTTTGCTGTAGCTGAGGGACCCAAAAACAATGATTCAATAATGTTAACAATCTTTTTGAAACATGACCAAAGTAAAACCCTGGAAGAAATTAACAAGCATCTTGACCAAACTGGATTCTGGAAGCAATTTCCACCTGAGGGAGTTGAAGTTGTATCCTGGTACGTGATGATGGGAATCGGGCAGGTTGTAACTCTTAGGGTTCCTCCGGATAAGTTGCGGGCAGTCAATCTTGTAATAGAAAAATGCGGTTGGGGGTCATACAGGACCGAATTTTATCCTACATACGATTTTAAGTCCGTCTGGGAGCGTGATTTTAAAAAGAAATAGATCACCATAGATTGTTGAAAATTTATCCGAATCTCAGTGCGAAGCCGGTTTCAAAAACTCCTGCACCGACATATTGTTTGTTGCGGAGGATTATTGTGGAGGGCCAAGGAGAATTGTTATGATCGAACTACTTGTCAACGGCGCCAAATATCAGGTTGATGTTGATCCGGACGCGAATCTGCTTTGGGTCATCAGGGAGCATCTCAAACTCTTAGGAACAAAATATGGATGTGGAGAAGGGGCCTGCGGATCGTGTACGGTCCATATAGATGGCGAGCCGATGAGATCCTGTCAGCTTACAGCAAAGGACGCTCAGGGAAAGTCTATTACGACTATTGAGGGTATTCCGGCAGACCACCCCATAAAGGAAGCCTGGATTTCAGAACAGACGTCTCAATGTGGATATTGTCAGCCCGGTCAAATCATGCAGGCTGTCGCGTTATTGGCTAGAAACCCCAAACCCTCGGATGAACAGATAGTTGATTCCATGGATGGTTTGTTGTGCAGGTGCGGCACGTATCCCAGAATAATCAAAGCCATCAGGAAAGCGGCAGGCAGGGGAGGTTCAAGATGAGAGATTCCATGAATCGGAGGAGTTTCCTAAAGAAATCTTTCGTTGGGGCAGGTTTGATGTTGGCTGTAAATCTGAGCGGTTTTCCACCAATATTGGCCAATGCGAGAAAAACAGAGGATGAGAATCCCACAAAAGAATGGGCGCCAAATGCCTGGCTACGGATACATCCTAACGGAATCGTCACTGTTCTGATCAACAAATCGGAAATGGGACAGGGGACATGGACAGGCCTTGCCATGGTAGTCGCCGATCAACTGGACATGGAATGGAAAGACATACGTGTTGAAGCCTCGCCAGTCAGAGACGAATACAAGGACCCAATTTTCGGAATGCAACTCACGGGCGGTAGCACCGGTGTCAGACACATGTATGACACCATGAGCAAGGCTGGAGCGGCTGCCCGTGAAATGTTGATTGCAGCGGCTGCTTCCGAATGGAAAGTTCCTGCCGGGGAATGCGTCGCCAGCAAAGGCGCCGTGACTCATCCCAAAACCGGAAGGACCTTAGGGTATGGCAGACTCTGCACGCGAGCGGCCAATTTCCCAGCGCCCCAGGACCCTCCCTTGAAGCCGCGCGAGCAGTTTCAGTTCATTGGTAAATCCATGCCTCGACTGGATATGTTCGACAAAGTCAACGGGAAACCCGTCTTTGGCATGGACGTTTTTGTTCCCGGCATGCTCTGTTCCTCTATTGAAAAGCCATCGGCCTATGGAGCCAAACTGTTGTCCTTTGATAAAGAGGCGGCCGAAAAAATACCGGGAGTGCAAAAAGTGTTCACTATCCTGGACGGGATAGCTGTTGTCGCCAATACCACTGAAGCGGCATGGAAGGGATGCAAGGCGCTTAACGCAAAATGGACCCCCGGTTCCATGCCGGATCTGGATGATATCTCTTTGCAACGAATGTGCCTGGAGCACATGCGCAAGAAAGGACTCACGGCAAAAAATATTGGCGATACTCACGAGGCGCTCAAGAAGGCGACTACCCGAATGGTGTCAACGTACTCTATACCATACGTTGCCCATGCGGCATTTGAACCACAAAATTGCACTGCGGATGTACGGGCAGACTCTTGTGAAATTTGGTGTCCTACCCAGTCCCAGACGGGTGTTCTTAATGTGGCGATGAAAGAGACTGAATTGCCTGCCGATAAGATTATTATCCACACCACGATGTTAGGGGGTGGATTTGGAGGCAAAGTCGAGGTCAAAGTGGCTCAAGAAGCTTTAGCTATCTCCAAGACTGTAGGCAAACCGGTAAAACATATTTGGTCGAGAAAAGAAGATTTCCGTAATGATTGCTTTCGTCCGGGTAGTCTGCACATGATCGAGGGCGGGCTGGACGGGCAGGGCAGCCTGATCGCCTGGCGACACAAGGTAGTAGTTTCGGCCATAATGGAGCGTCTTATGCCCGCTCTGGTCAAGGACGGAATTGATCCCACGGCGGTTGATGGCATTGGTAACATGGATTACTCCATGCCAAACCTTTATGTGGAGTATGTGAAGCTTGATTTGCCTATCCCCTCGGGTTTCTGGCGGTCGGTCGGTAATTCAAGCAACACATTTGCAGTGGAAAGTTTTGTTGACGAGATGGCCCATGTGGCCGGTAAAGATCCTCTAGAATTCCGGTTAAATATGCTCAAGCAAAACCCGAGGGCCGCGGGCGTCCTGAAAAAGGTCGCTGATAAGGGAGGCTGGGGAAAACATGCGTCCGAAGGCGTTGGCAGGGGTATAGCGGTACGTTTCTGTTATGGTAGTTACGTCGCTCAAATGGCCGAAGTTTCAGTTGACAGGAAAAGTGGCGTAATAAGAGTCCATAGAATGGTTGCCGCTATTGATCCTGGACAGGTCGTCAATCCTGACAGTGTTCTGGCTCAAATTGAAGGAGCTACGATCATGGCCATTTCCGTGGCGCTCAAGGAAAGAATATCCTTCAAGAATGGCGGTGTGGCGACTTCGAATTTTAGTGATTACCCGATAATGGCCATGTCAGAAATTCCCAGGATTGAAGGGCATATCATTACCAACAA
This sequence comes from Deltaproteobacteria bacterium, assembly GCA_021777225.1. Lineage (GTDB taxonomy): Bacteria > Desulfobacterota > Desulfomonilia > Desulfomonilales > Desulfomonilaceae > CAJBEZ01. The sequence goes on along the minus strand of JAJYDQ010000047.1, from coordinate 10,007 downwards.
TGATAAAATAGGCGGAGTAGGGGAACCGTGTGTGCCGCCAGTAGCCCCTGCCATAGCAAATGCAGTATTTGCGGCGACTGGTATCCGGCTGAGATCACTTCCTCTGACGCCGGACAAGGTGAGGAGCGCCTCTAAGGTCAAGTCCTAAAGGCATGCGTCGAGTCAGCAGGCTAGTATCCCTCTAATTTTTTCTGTGTCCGATTCATCCGGATTACCACAATTTTCTGCCCACGTTAAGGCTAGTCATGGTATGTTGATGTCTCTAACCATCAACATACCTATGCATCGGGATTGTCGAAGTCAGGTTCAAGGTTCATCACCCCTGTCTCTTAACCGAAACCAGTGATCGGTTTGTAGCGATAGACGTATTTTTTGTTGGTTTGAATGAGTCAGATATTAAATATTGTACCTGCATTTCCGCTGATATGCTCCCCGGATTATGTGCTGCGAGCGAAACCCCTCACTCATCTAAAAACCATATCCCCGAGTCCTCCCAGCCACCTAATGAATTGGTTACAAACGGTCGATCATTCTGCCTGACATCGTGCAATTGCAGCGCAGCATTTTATTCGAATACTACCAACCAGAATCACAAAAATTTTTTGAGGTCATTGCCGAATTGAGTTAACCTTCTTCGCTAACTTGCTAATCCTCATTCCAGATTTTACGCCGCCTTTCTCCGCAAAAAGGCGACTGTGAAGAATTGCGACTGCAAGATTTCAGATTCCGATTAGATTTTCGCAAGGGCGTTTCTGGCTTGCCTTTTGACGCTGATGGTTTTAAAATAATTGATTGCACTAACCCCTGGGTCACTCCTTGGGGGGTTTTTTGTGTTACAATCAGATGACAAGATTGACACCTAAAACAAATCTCACTTTTTATACCGATTTGACCAGGAGAAGAAGGCAGTGAGCGAAGACGAATCAAGGATGTCGTTTCTCGATCATCTGGAAGAACTGAGAAAGAGACTGATCCGAAGTGTTATCGCCATTGTTGTAGGCTTCCTGGTTTGCGTGGCCTTTTCTGAACATTTATTCAGTTTCTGGGCCGCTCCCGTTATCAAACTGCTTCCGAAAGATTCGTCTCTGGTTTTTACAGGACTACCAGACCCATTCTTTGTTTACCTCAAGGTAGACTTTGTAACAGCGTTTTTTTTGGCTTTGCCTCTGATAATGTATCAGATTTGGCTATTTATTGCTCCTGGACTACTGGAAAAGGAGCGTAAACTGGCGGTCCCGTTTGTGTTCGCCGCTACGGCTCTGTTTTTCCTCGGGGCAATTTTCGCCTACTTCATTGTTTTCCCGGCGGCGTTCAAATTTTTCCTGGGTTATTCAACTCCTGAACTAAAACCAATGATTGCCATACGGGAATATGTTTCATTGGTCATGTTGCTCATGCTGTCATTTGGTCTGGTCTTTGAGACCCCTATAATCATAGTATTTATGGGGTTGCTCGGTATAGTCGATAGCGCATTTCTGAAGAAGGGAAGACGCTATTTTGTTGTGCTAGCGTTTGTTATCGGCGCGATCTTGTCACCGACGCCGGACATAATTAATCAATCCCTAATGGCTATCCCCATGTTATTGTTCTATGAAACCGGTATTTTTATATTGAGCCTGATAGAAAAGAAAAGGGAACGTGACGCGAAACTTCAAGAAACGGAAACCGACAAACCTGATGAATAGCCTAATTGGCATGTGGCGACATAGACTAACTCAAAATATGGAAAAACTGGATGGAATTCTTGCTTTCCTCTGAGTTTTACCCCATAAGAACGAATTGATGAAAGGGCTCGTTGTAGATTCTTCGAGTCCTGTTTTTTATGCGAAAAGGATGGAGTAAAAAGTTGTCAGGCACGATGTCCGAAAGCCGTGGCAAATACATAAACATCTCTTCCACTAGTCGGAGATTCGCTCGATTCTTCAGTCTATTAAGCGCTCTGGTAGTACGAGATGTGACTAGTCGCTACAGGCGTTCGTCACTAGGAATGTGGTGGGCATTTATTCAGCCCGTGGTGTTGATGCTTCTGTTTAATATGTTACGGGGTTTCGTGAATATTCCCAGCGATGGCGTCCCATACATTCTATTCAGTTATACCGGCCTGGTGCCATGGACATTCTTCACGAATTCAGTTTCAGCTTGCGGGCCAAGCATCATACAGAACGCTGAAATAATAAAAAAAATTTCAATGCCTAGGGAGGTCTTTCCTCTAGCGGCTGTTTTTGCGACCTTGTTTGATTTTGGCATGTCGGCGATCATACTGGCGATTCTGATGTTCTGGTACAAGGTTTCAGTAGGTTTAACGCTGTTGTGGGTCCCTCCTCTAGTGATCTTGACGATAGGCGCGTCATTTGCCATCGGTATTCTTCTTGCCGGTCTTGGCACATTCAGGAAAGATTTCATTTTTGCGACCCCGTTCCTTACGCAGGCCTGGCTTTTTATAACCCCGGTAATCTATCCTTTAAGTTCTGTTCCTGAAAAATGGCGCTCCTTTTACATGTTGAATCCAATGGTTGGAGTGATTGAAGGTTTCAGGTCCGTATTGATCAAGGGACAGTCTCCTGAAATCAAGCCGCTCCTGCTGGCTATGGTCATGGTGATCGTTATAATGAGCATCTCATGGCCGCTTTTCCGGAAATTGTCGGATTATTTCGCAGACGTATTGTGATGGTATCATGTCCAGTGATGTAACTATTAGAATTAGTGGCCTTTGGAAAAGATACGGCCTCCCAATGCCCCAGTTTATCCATAGAGGAATAAACCTGCTAAAGGGAAGAGCCTCGGATTACGAAGATGGCGACTGGTGGGCGCTCAAGGATGTTAGTCTAGAGGTTCGCCGGGGCGAGACTCTAGGCATAGTTGGACGTAATGGAGCGGGCAAAAGTACTTTGCTCAAGGTGTTGGCAGGCGTGACGACCCCCACCAGAGGCAGGGTTGAAATCCTGGGTCGCATCTTCCCCATGATTGAACTGAATGCCGGTCTTAATACCGAATTGACGGGGAGGGAAAATGTTCGGCTGCTTGGAGCCATCATGGGATTATCGCGTTCCGAAACAGAACGAATCTTGCCCGATGTTGAAGACTTCACTGAGCTTAATGAATGGTTCGACAAACCTGTAAGAATGTACTCGAGTGGCATGTTGAGCAGGCTGGGATTCGGAGTCGCTGTGAATATCAAGAGCGACGTCGTGCTGATCGATGAAACCTTTGCCGTTGGAGACCTGAAGTTTCAGAATAAAAGTATGGCTAGGGTTAAAGAACTTCGTGAGAGTGGAGCTACGATTTTACTGGTCAGCCACAGTCTCGAAACTCTGCAATTTGTGGCAAAGCGTGGAATATTGCTGGAGCAGGGTAAACTCCTTGCTGATGGGTCCGCTCTTGAGGCTATCAACGCCTATGAGACCCTCGTGTTCAGGGCTGAACAAAAACGCGTTGAACACCGCGTGAGAAGCCGCATCACCAGTGAGGATGTAAACATTTTCGGGGCTCGTTTGTTTGACCAGGATGGAAATACCCTGACCGAAGTTAGAGCCAGGCAGCCCTTTGGCATCGAAGTTGATCTGCATATTCATAGAGATCTCGAACATCCCATGTTTTCTCTGGGGCTTCATAATATGGCGGGCATTCTTTGTAAGTGGAATGTTTCTAAAGAAGATGGACTGGTTGGACCTGGCCCGCGCAACCATTATATCTTACGGGCGTGGTACCCGGAGAACAGGTTGTCAACCGGGGCGTATGAAGCTCATTTTGCAGCTCGTGACGCAGCCACTTTTGAAACTCTGGAAAGAATTGCCGGAATAATCAACTTCGCCGTAATAGGTCCTGAAAGATCTCGAGGGATAGTGTGTGGAAAGGTTGAATGGGCATTGATCCCATTTGACGAAGTTCAAAAGTCAACCGGTTCTAATAAATCGATCTCGGACGATTCATCAAGGGAATAAACTTATGACTGAGTCACTAGCTCACTCCTGGAACCGTCTTATGAAATGGAGAACTGAATGCTTCAGGCGATTCGGCGCTATCGGGAATTTCCCGATCAAAACGCCTGACACCGAGATTTCGTCATTTCTCGAATCCAATACTAAAGTTCTGGACATTGGCGCTGGTGTCAACAAACCTTTTGAGAGAACAATTCGAGTTGTTACGCCTTTTTACTACTGCCTCGACACTGACCCTGACGGTGTTTTTGATTTTCGGTCATTTTCAGAAATTCCCGGAGATCTGAGCTTCGATCTGGTTATCGCGAACCAAATGTTGGAGCACTTGACTGTACCGGGAGCAATGGACGTCGTTGCGTGCGCTTTTTCAAAACTCAACCGGTCAGGGAAGCTTGTAGCGACAGTCCCGAACACTGCGCACCCGGTTCGTCAGAGAGATATCTCCCACATCACACCTTGGGGGGCCAATGACCTGTATAGTCTTCTAAGATTCGCCGGTTTTGAAGTCGATGGAATTTCGCGTTACAACAAGTTTCCTCTGACATCCGATCCCCTCAAACGTTGGGTGGTAGAAACCGTATGTGTTGAATTTAGAATAGACTGGTGTGACAGCCTTATGATCACGGGCACTAAGCAGGTTTCCGCGGATCTCGTCGAAAGGATATGACAGTGAGCGAAGCCCCAAGGAATTGTGACTTGATGATTGATAGAAGAAATTACACCGTAGAGGTTTATCGCAGGACCATCCGCTCCGTTGACGCACCAAGGCTTATCATTGTTTCTCACCTAATAAACGAGATTGGAAAAAGCCTCTTAAAAGCATGTCTTGACGGTGTGAAATATTTTACCCCGGAAAGCCATGAGGTATGGGTTGTGGATAACAATTCTCCACGGCGAAACCTCGAATGGTTGCTGGCTAGAGATGACGTAAATGTCGCTCTCAACAGGGTTGAACCTTTGCCCCCTGAAGCTCACGAGGTCTCTGGTTCAAACCGGCCGCCTGAGGATCAAAAAAATTGGGGTAGTTATGCTAACGCAATAGGCCTGGAAGTTGGGATCAGGATAATCGACCCGGCTTCTACAAGGGTAATGTTTATGCACATGGATACCTGCCCTTGTTATCGTGGATGGTTATCATTTCTCTCTTCTAAAATCTCAGGCCCTGTTCGCGCGGCCGGAGTGAGGCTCGACAAAACAAGGACGCCGGAGGGAGTCCTTCATGTGCTTGGATATATGGTAGATTTTCAGCTATTCAAAGAACTCGATCTGAATTTGTTTCCCAATCTCCCCCAGCAGGATGTTGGAGACAATGTAACGCTCAAGCTCAGGGAAGCGGGTTATGACATTTTTTTCTGTCGGAATACTCTCTGGGCCCCTGAACTTGACGATCATATATCCCCTGATTCACCCCTGAAAGGGGTTAGAGTGGATAGAGCGTTCGATGATGATTGGAATATAATATTTTTGCATTTGGGGCGTGGTGTCCGTAGGTCCACAGGTGAGCACAAGACCGGGACTAGTCTCGACAAATGGCTCGATGTTATTCACAACTCACTTATCAAATCTCCCACTGCTGCGGCTCATGTGTAGCATTTCCCGCGCAACCCGGCGCTGAAGAACTAGAATCTGTAGCCCCTTGAAAAGGATTGAGAGTTAAATCGTGCAAAATGAAAAAAGAATCAAGGTGTTCCTAACCGGTGGTGATGGCTTGGGTTGGGCCATTGACGAGGACATTCGACTTTCTGCTCTTGCGCTGAAAGATATAGTTGATCTTGTTGGCCTGGAAGAGTGTGAAGTTGTTCATATGGCTTGGTGGGAAGGCCTCAACCTGCTGCCTTTGGACAAGGTTCGTGGCAAGTGGATAGTTTCCCATGTGCCGGGCGAGCCCTTTCGATATTTCTCTCTCATTCCGCATCGACATGCTGTTCCAGTAATATCAACATGGATATCGCGCAACTCTCAGGCAAAAAGCCAACTGGAATCTGTTGGAATCAAAAGTCAGTTTGTTCCTTATGCCATAGACACAAGTTTATTTAAGCCGCTTCCTCTAGATGATCCTGCGCTACAAATGTTGCGTAGTGATCACAAAATACCGTCAAACGCCTACCTGATTGGATCATTTCAGAGAGATACTGAGGGTCACGATTTGACGGCCCCCAAGCTGGTTAAAGGCCCTGACATTTTTTTGGAAATCCTCACCGAACTGAAGCGCAGAAGGTTGAACTTTCACGCCATTCTTGCCGGTCCTCGGCGGCACTGGTTAGTAGGTCAACTTCGCCAACGCGAGATCCCGTTTACTTATGTTGGGCAAGAAATTAGGACTGACGATTTGAAGGTAAATGCTCTTTCGAGGGAAACCCTGAATCTTCTGTATAACATGCTCGATCTGTATATTGTAAGCAGCAGATCGGAAGGTGGCCCCCACGCCATCCTTGAATCCGGGGCCTCAATGCGCAAAGTGATCAGTTCAAGGGTTGGTTTGGCCGCTGACACGCTCGAACCTGAATGCTTGTTTGATGATCCATTGGAAGCCGTTGACATAATAGATAGCGATATAAGTCGGAATTCCCTGGCTCCGCTAGTTATGGGGTTGCACGAGAGAGTAATAGAAAATCACTCTCCAACCTCCCTGATCCCTTTCTTTAGGGGTGTTTACTCGCAAATCAGCAAGAACCTGTTGGAGCAGAATCCCCCATTTCAATTGGTTAATTCTGGTCTAACAACCGAGAAGTCCTTCGGGACCAAATCTATCAATTTGAAATCCGGATCCAGATTCAAAATTTGCCTCTGGCACAGTTTCTTCAAACCTCCTTATGGTGGAGGAAACCAGTTCATGATGGCTTTGAAGAAAGGCCTCCTGATGCATGGGGTGGAGGTTCGGGAAAACGAACTTGATGAGTCCATAGACGCCTATGTTTTAAATTCTATCCATTTTGATGTTGAACGTTTCCTCGAATTTGGCAAGAACCATAGACTTAACGTTGTTCACAGAATCGATGGGCCTATTCATCTAATTAGAGGATACGATCGAGAAAAAGATGAACTTTGTTTCAACCTGAATCAGAAATTCGCTTCAGCTACGGTTTTGCAATCGGCATGGACGTATCAACGCATTACCGATATGGGATATAGCCCTGTCAGCCCGGTGATCATACATAATGCAGTTGATAGTGACATTTTCCATCCTAATGGGGGTGTCCCGTTTAATCGAAACAGGAGGGTTAGGCTTATCTCGACAAGTTGGTCAGATAATCCGCGCAAGGGCGGTCCAGTTTACCGATGGATCGAGAAGAACCTCGATTGGGGGCGCTATGATTACACATTCGTTGGAAATGTTTCAGAAAAATTTGAACACATAAATCATGTTTCCCCGGTTCCTTCGGAGGAATTGGCCGATATGCTGCGAGATCATGACATATATATTACTGGAAGCAAGAACGATCCATGTTCGAATGCTTTGATTGAAGCGTTGTCATGTGGACTTCCTGCGATTTATTATAAAGATGGTGGTCATCCTGAACTCGTTTCCGCTGGAGGATTGCCGTTCAGGACCGAGGATGAGATATTGGAGCAACTGGACCGGCTCACTGATAACTATGAGTTGTTTCGGAACCTGATCACAGTATCAAAACTCGAAGATGTCGCGGAAAAATATTTGAAGATCGCCAGAGAAATCGCCTCATGAATTTTCACCTCGGCCTATTTTTCACTCGAGGTGTATCTCTAAGAACATGGGATATGGTAGGCAATCTCGATCGTGAGACAGCCGTTTATATCCGTATGATCAAAGCTGGAAACAAGGTCACCTTTGTTACCTACGGTGATTCGGGAGACCTGAAGTATTTGGAGCGATTGCAGGGAATAGGTATCGCTTGCAATGAGCAGAGTTTGGATCTGGAGCGTTATGAATCTGATTTGGCAGATATTCACGGCGCCATATTAGAATCCCTGGACCTAATAAAGACAAACCAGACATACGGCGGAGAGATCGCATCAGAACTATCAAGTATTTTCGGAAAACCTTTCATAGCGCGTTGTGGTTACATGTGGTCTCAAAATTGTCTCAGAGAGCATGGACCAAATGCTCCAATAACGAGGGAGGCTTTTCGAGTCGAAAACAAAGTCTTTAACAAGGCCGATCTAATTGTCGTGACCACAGAATCTATGCGAAAAGATGTTTCGCTCAGAGTTAACGGGGCTGAAAACAAATTGGTGGTTGTCCCCAATTATGTAGACACGAATGCTTTTAGGCCTCTTAATGTTCCCAAACAACCGGATACTCTAATTTTTGTTGGCCGAATAGCCCCCGAGAAAAACCTGGAAGCGCTTTTTGAGGCTATCAGGCCGTTAAATGTAAGGCTGCGAATCATAGGCGAAGGTCGGTTGCGACCCGATCTTCAACGAAAATTCGCTGACATGGGTGACAGGATTATATGGGAGGGCGGCATCCCTCATCTCCAGCTTCCGAAACATATAAATGGGGCAACGGCCTTTATTTTGCCGTCAATGTATGAAGGTCATCCAAAAGCGCTAATTGAGGCGATGGCTTGTTCTGTTCCGGTTATTGGATGTGACTCTCCGGGAATAAGAGAAATAATTAGTAGTGAAAATAATGGATTACTTTGTGGTACGGACCAGCAAAGCCTCAGAACAGCGATAACAAGGGTGATGAATGAACCCGAATTTGCACAAATAATTGGAATTAACGCCAGAGAATTCGTCATGGATAATTATTCCCTACAACGTATTGCTAACCTTGAACTTGCGCTCATGTATAAAACGTTGGGAATTAATGAACAGGATACTCGCTCAGAACAAATACAGACCTAAAGTTCATCTCAACTTGATTGACCAACAATGCCTCATCCCAAAGTCACTGTCCTGATGTCGGTCTTCAATGGTTCAGCCCACCTAGGCTCTGCCGTTGAGAGTATCCTGAACCAATCATTTACTGATTTTGAGTTCCTCATTATTGATGATGGTTCAACTGAACCGGTCTGTGATCGGATTCGTGATTTTGGCGACGACAGAATACGACTTGTGACGCAAGAGAACAGAGGGCTTACGAAGTCTCTCAATAAAGGACTGGCGCTAGCGGAGGCTGAATATGTGGCCAGAATGGACGCGGACGATATAAGTCTGCCGGACAGACTTGAGAGCCAGTTCGAAATTATTTCCTCATCCTCCAAATTGGACCTGGTGGGTACTTTCTTTAGCATAATCGATGAACACGGGAATATCCTTAAAAGAAAAGAATTAATTATCGACCCAATTTACAGGCTGTGGAGGTTACTGTTTCATAATAACTATGGCCACGGAACAATCATGTTCAGAAAATCCTCAATTGTTAGGGCAGGAATGTACGACACTCAGCTAAGGTTCGCTCAGGATTTTGACCTTTGGTCGAGAATTTCTAAAAAGGACAATACCTTCGTCATCCCGGAGTTCCTGTACCAATACAGAATGAACTCAAACAGCGAACAGGCTTCGGTTAAAAACTATGATGATCAGTTACAGGCCGCCATTTGGATTAGCGACAGGAACCTTAAATCATGTAATTCAAAATTGACAGAAAGAGACGTAGTTGAATTGCGGTCTCTATATTGGGAATTTCAAATACCGTCAGTATCGGAGCGGGCCCCGGAGTTAGCTGTCGAGATATTGAAGGCTTTCTGTGAAAAATATGAGCTTGACGCCAGCGAAAGAAACCGTCTTGCAAATCGAGTAGCGCTAGATTTAGCCGAACTTGTCCAATGATTGTCTGGACGCCTAAATATTTATTGAATTTCTTTGGGTTAACTCTTATGATTCTAAGGATTGTTTTGAGTGATCCACGAAACCTTATGTCCAGACAGGAGTTGTCTGATCTGGAGAATTCGATTGAGTCCAGCGTCTTTTATGCTGGCTGTTGTTCAAATTTGTAAGACGCAAGATAACTCCTTGTTGTGTTTCATTGGAGAATAAAGATGTCGGAAAGAGTTGTATTTAGCAGGATCAGGTCATTTTTTGAAAAGATTCGGTCTCGGAATGGAAATGGGGAAGTAGCTTCACTCAGAAATGAACTGGAAA
>JAJYDQ010000127.1 GCA_021777225.1 Deltaproteobacteria bacterium | reverse complement strand
GGTAAAATTTCTCCAATCCGTCCTGTATCAACTCTTCATGGCTACACCCAAATAGTTCTTCCGCCTTTTTATTGGCATCCACAAAACGATTAAGGTCAACATTGTAGACCAATATCGCATCGGGGGCATGTTCTACCAGGACTCTGAATCGTTCCTCCGATTCACGCAATTTGGAGGTGCGTTCCGCTATCTTTGTTTCAAGCTCCTCTTTTGACTTGCGTAGTTCTTCTTCCCCCCGCTTGAGTTCAGTATGGTCGATGCCAACAGATAGTAGTTCCTTTAGATTGCCATCTTCACCGAAAACAGGTTTGTTTGTCCAGGAAACCCATACACGCTCTCCGTTGCGCCTTATGTTCTCGTTTTGATTCAGCAAATAATTATCAGGGTGTCTCATTATCTCTTGTATCATTTGCCCTAGAGGTCGACCATCTTTGTCGATTTCGGGGACAATAGCGCCAACGATGTTACGGCCTAGCGCTTCTTCTTCGCTGAACCCAAAAAAAGTCTGAGCGAATTTATTCAAGAAAATTATGTTGCCGTCTTTATCCAACCGCATGATAATGCTATTGACGTGATTAACAAGTTCCCTGTAGTCTTTTAAGGTGTTCGGTAGATCGCTGTTGTCCTTTTTTTGTTTACCGCTGTCATCAGTTTCAGTACGGGCGGCCTGCAATTTAGAGACTACATGGCGCATGCGGTTTAATTCATCAATGAGCTGAGCTTTTGTCTTGTCCTGGTCCTTCATTTGTAGATTACCGGGTATAGGAAACAGTGAAGAAATTATCAAGATAGATAATCAAATTATATTTATCAAACATCAATAGGAAAATGTAAAAACCATCGTCTGAACCATAAAGTTGGTCACGGTTTAAGAATTTTTGGAATGAATCTTAAACCTATGGCATAGTCTGCTCATATTTAAAAGCCAACAGCGGGTTGCCCTCCGTAACTTCTTAGCTCACACTTCAAGAAAGGCACGATTATGAAAATCAAGATCAACATTGGAAAGATGTCCATGGCCGCTGAACTCAATGATAGCGCTACAGCCCGAAAGATATTGGATGTGTTGCCGCTGACGGCGTCTTTCAATACATGGGGTGACGAAATTTATTTCTCTATTCCTGTAGACTCTCCATTGGATGAAACAGCCAAGGAGGTCGTAGAAATCGGAGACTTGGGATTTTGGCCACCAGGCTCAGCATTTTGCATCTTTTTCGGAATGACTCCAATGAGCAGTTCCGGTAAAATTATGCCGGCGTCCGCCGTTAACATCGTTGGCAAAATTCTGGGTGATCCGGCTGATTTCAAGAAGGTCATGCGTGAATCAAAAGTCACTGTCGAATCAGTCTAAACAGACGTTTCGACAGACTGACCAACCAGGCCTGACAAAATCTTTGAGCGCTTGAACGACATTGAGGAACTCACATGGAATTTGGCGACGAAGTAGCATCTCATCTTCAGAGTTTCGCCCGCGAAGAAGCGCACAAACATTCGAACCCTGGCTCCTCCGGAAACGTTACTAAAATTCAAAATATTTTTATAGACGGGATTGAAATAACCAAATACGTCAGTGAATTTTGGACGTCGAAGCAAAGACAGGCTTCATCAATCCATGAAATATCTTATAGGGCATGTTTTAAACCACAGTTACCACGATTTTTTATTGAATTACTCTCCAATGAAGACGACACAATTTATGATCCATTTAGCGGTCGCGGCACGACTGTCGTTGAAGCGGGACTGTTGGGTCGCAAAATCTTTTCCAACGACGTCAACCCATTGAGTGAAATATTGACGCGGTCCCGTTTTGTTCCTCCTGTCATTGGTGATGTCGCCGAAAGATTGTCCCTCATAAGCATAGACAAGGGGCTCGTACCTGAAATGGACCTTTCGATCTTTTTCCATGAAAAGACATTGTCTGAGATACTTTCAATCAGGAAACACCTTTGTGGCAGGAAGGATAGCGGCGATGAAGATGATATAGACCGCTGGATTGCAATGGTGGCGACTAACCGGCTGACAGGCCATTCATCAGGGTTCTTTTCAGTCTACACTCTGCCTCCTAATCAGGCGGTTTCACTTGAAAGCCAGAAAAAGATCAATGAAGTTCGCGGTCAAACCCCGGAATATCGGAATACGAAGGAAATAATCCTGCGAAAAACAAATAGCCTCCTGCGTAACCTGACTCTGGGTCAGAAAGCTAACCTCAAAGTCGCAGGACGGTCCGGATTATTTATCAATCAGAATGCCGCATATACTCCTGAAATAGGATCCAACTCGGTTCAGCTAACGGTCACATCCCCGCCCTTCCTGAATATCGTCCAGTATTCGAAAGACAACTGGTTAAGATGGTGGTTTAATTCTTTGGATGGCGATAAAATATCCAAACATATCACCATGGCAAAGACGGTCGAACAATGGTCTACAGTTATGGGATCAGTTTTTAATGAATTATATCGAGTAACCAAGCCTAAAGGATGGGTAGCTTTTGAAGTCGGTGAAATAAGAAATCGAACAGTCAATTTAGATGAACATGTAGTGCCTTTGGGGCATAGCGCAGGTTTCGAATGCCACGGAATTCTGGTGAACTTCCAAGAGTTTACCAAGACGGCCAATATTTGGGGGATTCGAAACATGAAATCCGGTACTAATACAAATAGAATAGTCATGTTTCAGAAGCCCAACTAGCTTTTAAAATTCGAGTAAGGGCTCAATCTTTAGTTATTGCGATCAGGTCTGTTTTCCGGGGTCTTTTCAGACTGAATCCAAAATCATTTCATTTAAACAAATCTTCAAATTCATGCGGGTTAAGATTTGTAACCTGCTCAGTAGCCATGAGCTTAACCCCTTGGCGCTCCCAATCATTGAAGAGGAACTTTTCGACATCCTGGTCAATCGCATAAACAGCGTCCTTTACAAGCACAACCTTAAGATTGCGAAGCAAAAGTCCTTCAACGGCGCTCTTTACACAGAAATCGGTTGCAACACCGAAGACTACAAAAACTGAAGGTTTGACACATGACAGCACCCGATCAAGATTTTCATTGGAAAATACATCGATGTTATTTTTCTTAAAAACAATTGAATCAAAATGGGTCTGTATATATGGCCACGGTTCGACCGGCGACCGGGTTCGCATGTCAAGGACAAGAGGATTGGGATGGAAAGTCGCCGCAATACGCTCCTCGCCTGCCGTAGCGTTCATGCAGTGAGGCGGAAATGTAGTTTTAAAGTCAGGTTCTGAAGAGATCTCCATATCATCCAAAACATGGGAGTCCATGGTTGAAAACCAGGCCACCCGCTTTGTCGATGAGTAATCGGAAAGCTTGAAAAGATTGGGCTCAATCCTGTCAGCTCCTTTTATAGACAGACATCCGTCCGGCATTATGAAGTCTCTTTGTGTATCAACGTCAAAAAACACTACAGGAATGACTGCAACATTTTCGTTAGTGACCCCTGGTTGCATGACAGCGCTCCTTTGTGTGGCAGGTTTGTCTAATTTTTGTTAATATCAATTACAATCATTTCGACAAGTGATTGTGCATATCAGTTTCGTAATCTACGGAACCTAGGAGGATATCTAGTGAAAGTTATTATCAAAACCAACAAGGGTGAAATAAATTTGAACCTCTATGACGACTTGGCGCCTGTAACAGTGGCTAATTTTGTAAATCTCGCCAAGAGGGGCTTTTACAATGGCCTCAAATTCCATAGGGTGATAGAGGATTTCATGATCCAGGGAGGTTGTCCCTTTGGGACAGGTACCGGCGGTCCCGGGTACAAGTTTCAGGACGAGTTTGTCACAGCTTTGAAACACGACAAGCCTGGCGTTCTCTCCATGGCAAACTCCGGACCTAACACAAACGGGAGCCAGTTTTTCATTACGCATGTTCCAACACCCTGGCTTGACGGAAAACATTCCGTCTTTGGAAAAGTTGTGGGCCCTAAAGATCAGGATGTCGTTAACAGCATCTCAAAGGGTGACGAGATAGAAACCATATTAATTGAAGAGGATACCACTGACCTGTTTACAAAGACAAAGAAATATATCGACAACTGGAACCACATACTCGACCACAAGTAAGTTTCAGTAACGATTCAACGGTTAATAGACATCCTGATCTTTGTTGGACGCGGCCTTTACCGGGAGAGGCCGCGTCACAAACAGCCACATTATCGGAACAGGCCAGGGGTAAAATTACACAAAGCGTTTTTTGATAGCCTGGATATATTCCGGAATACCGCCGGGAAGTTCCTTCTCAATCTGGAGTTTCGCAGCTTCAAGACTAGACCGGACACCAGGCTTGTACAGGTCGTTTACACTTCTGAACGCGCCGCCCCTGCGCCCCAATTGGTACATTAACCGTTCATCGTACGGAAGCTTGAGGTATCGGTCTATTACAGCAAGAATTTTGTCCTTGTCTTGCGGTAACTTTCCTTCTACTTCCTCAAGAAGATTCAGGATGTGGTCACTCACAATTGTTGTGGTCACATTGTCCAATCTTTGGATAATGTCCCTGATTTCCATGACTATGTGGTCTTCATCAGGGGGAGTAAACCGGCCCTGCCTCACCATCTCAGCCAACAGAGTATTGTGTCTGACATAAAGTGATCGGAACCTAACAAAGGCAGGGTTGACACCATTGATAACCCGGGCCGTTTCACGAGAATGCTCCTCAGACAATTCTACCCCTCCGATTCCCGGGATAACATATAGTGACAGCGATATACCAGCTTCTACGACCCTTTTCCCGCCTTCCAGCAGTTGTTCGGACTTGCAGCCCTTATCAATGAGCTTTAGGACTTTGTCGGAACCCGATTCCATCCCTACATGAAGTCTCGACAGGCCGCATTCTTTCAACCTGATGTATTCATCAACCGTTTTAGATTTTAATGTTGAAGCTCGGGCATAGGACGTGACCCTCAAAACCTGAGGAAAACATTTACGTATGTGGTTTAGGATCTCGACTAAAGATTCCGTTGACAGCATCAACGAATTCGCATCCTGAAGAAATATGGTTTCAGCGCCGGACGCAATCCAGTAAGCTACGGAACGAAAGGAATCAGGAAGCTTACCATCCTTAAAAACAGAGCTAATCACTCTGCTGGTAAATTCTCCACCGTCACCCGTCTTCCACGAAATTTTTTTGATTTCGTCATATATCTTCGCCACGTTGTCAATGTCGGTCAGGACTTCCTGGACGGGTCTACGTGAGAATTTCCTTCCTTTGTAAGTTGAACAGAATGCGCATCGATTCCAAGGACAATTCCTGGTCACCCTCAGAAGCAGGCTCGCTCCTTCACTCGGCGGCCTTATAGGCCCTTGTTCAAATTCCAGTTCGTGTGTTTGCATAACTTGGTGCTACAACCCTCACTAATAGAAAAAAAGTCGCTCGTGCGAGTTTCAAATCAAATCCCCCCAAATTTTACAACTATTTCTTATTTATGAACAGAAGACCATTTGTCAATTCGGACATTTTCAAGGGAAGGACTAATCTAACCGCCGGGCCTTGAAATTACAGCCTAGCCACAAGCGGCCCAGGGTTCTACGTTTGTCGATTGCTCAAGCGCCCTGGCCTGCGCCTCTCGTTCCGCCTGCAAAGCTCTCAGTGTGTTCGCCAATGCCCTGCAATGTTCACACGGATTGTAGCTGGATTCATACCTCTGCACTCCTCCTCGGCCCCTTGTGGCCATTTCAATTTTGAGGTCCTTGATTTCGGAATAAATCCTTAAACAGTGACGGATTGACCATCTTCCCTTGAACACCCGGCAGGTAACCGAATATCTGTCAAGCCAGTTTTCGTTGTCTCTTTTCATGGCTACCTCCCTGCTTCTGGTATTTAAACCCAAAAGCGGAAACAGGCGAAAAACAACCTCTTTATTCCAATAGATATCCTTTTGGATTTTTGGACACTATCCTCCTGTTTATGTTCCTTCTAAAGCCAATATGAGCGTTCTGTTTCTCGTCCGAACACAAGGTCGCCAGAATTCTTGACCGATTAGCTCCAAACTAGTATACTAAACTTGATGAAATCCGCCATGAAGGGAGATTATCCCAGATGAAGAAAATATTTGTAGCGCTTGTAGTGTTGCTGTCTCTTAACTTAGTCTCAAACAGCTTCGCATTCCTCGACTATTTGTTTTCCGGCTCTGCCAGCAGAGACGCAATAGACAATTCCGCTGTTGGAGATTTACGCGCATGGTGGTCAGGCAATCCCGCATATATGTTCAACCCCTATTACTCCAGTGGACAGGCCGGCATACCCCCCCAGGGCCAACAGGGCGGTCAGGCCCCTCAGATGACTCAGCCTCAACAGCCCATTGTAAGCTACTACCCACCTGCTCAAGGAAGATCGGAA
>JAJYDQ010000126.1 GCA_021777225.1 Deltaproteobacteria bacterium | reverse complement strand
TTGGGGCGGCCCCGTTTTCTTTGGACACGGAATTGGGTTAAAGAAACTTATGACGTGTACAAGGAGGACGTAGCATGATTGATGAGAGACGAGTAATGTCAGAAGTCGTGGGCTTGACGGAAGGAGCCCCTGGGGCGACTGGAGTAAAGCCCACGACTGGCAGTCAATCGGGCCCACTGAAGTCGAATCAGCGATGGAGTGCCCGACGTAAAGGGGAAGTTGTACTGCGTTTGCTACGAGGAGAGTCGGTCCAAGCACTATCCCGTGAACTAGGTGTTGAGATTTATCGTCTTGAAGAATGGAGGTCCAGGGCGCTGTCTGGTATTGAGTCATCTCTCAGAGAGCGCGGAGATGATCCATTGCAAAGGGAACTGGATGCGGCTTTGAAGCGGATCGGTGAGATCACTATGGAGAATGAGCTTTTGCGAGTGAGGATTGACAAACAGGGCCCTTTAGGCAAGGGGAGATCGCGGTTATAAGCGAAGCGGTCTCTCCAGCCACGAAAAGACCCTATGGGGTCAAGATGGTCTGTTCTATCCTGGGCTGGTCTCGTTCTTCGTTTTATTCTTGTCGGACTCGAAAAGTCAGGCTGGCTTCAAGGCGTGGCCCGAAGCCGAAGTTCTCCGATGCGGAGCTATTGGAATTCATCAACAAAGACCTTAGCCGGACTCCTTTCAAGGGAGAAGGACACCGAAAGGTGTGTGCTCGTTTGAGGGTAATAGACGGAGTTAGGGTTAGCCGCAAAAGGGTACTGAGGGTTATGCGTGACAATAAGCTGCTTTCGCCTTTTCGGGGCCGACAACGTCAGATTAAGACTCATGAGGGCCGGATAGTGACTGAGGTTCCTAATGTCATGTGGGCCGTTGATGGGAGTCAGATATTGACCATTAATGACGGCCATGTTTGGCTATTCGTCGCGGTGGAGCATTTCAACTCGGAGTGTGTCGGCTGGCACGTTTCCAAACCAGGGACCAGAATCCAGGCATTGGAGCCGGTTTCCATGGGGCTAACCGAGGTGTTTGGTGGAGTAGGGCCGGATGTGGCTAGAGGGCTTGAACTGCGGATGGATCATGGCTCCCAGTATCTATCCAACCATTTTCAAAATCAGATCAAGTTCTGGGGTATCGCTCCTAGCTTCGCATTTGTATCCCAACCTCAGACCAATGGGGTTGTGGAAAGATTTTTCAGAACATTAAAGGAACAGATCATTTATGGCCGTATATTCACCGACATCAATCAAGTCAGGGAGGCCGTGGCGGGGTTTATTGAAATCTACAACAATTATTGGCGACTAGAAAGGTTGGGCTTCATGAGCCCTGTGGAATACAGACATCATCAATTGACAAGACAAGCAGCTTGAGGCTTAAGTAATGTCCAAGAAATCGGGTGCGGTTCAGACTCGTTATTTATATTATGTTACTGTCCGTATCGTTGAACCACGCTGCCCCTTATCCAATAGAGGAAGTTATACATGAAAGCTCTCGCTTTTAACGTCAACACTGCAAAATTCATAGTGGCGAAAAGCCTTGGGGCTGTGTTCGGCGACCGTGTATTTTACAAGGGTCCCTTGCGGACCGTCCGGTTGACGGAAATACCTGAACCGGAAATCAGGGGGCCGGAGTGGGTAAAAATAAAAATCCAGGCGTGCGGATTCTGTGGAAGCGATCTTAACCTTATTCGGCTGCACGACTCTCCCACGGCCAGTCCATTTACCTCATTCCCCTGCGTGATTGGACACGAAATGGTGGGTGAGATTCTGGAAACCGGAAAAAATGTTGATACATTCAAACCTGGCGCCCGAGTGGTTATCAATCCGGTACTTTCGTGTGAAGCCCGCGGTATTTCATCCCCCTGTCAAAGCTGTGTGGCTGGAAGGCCCGCGAATTGTGAAAATTTTGCCCATGGGGACCTGCCCCCCGGCATGTTTATCGGTATAGCTAGCCAAATCAATGGCGGTTTTGCGCCAACAATCATTGCGCACAAAAGCCAGTTGTTCAACGTGCCGGATTCCCTTTCCATTGAATCCACGGTCATGACAGAACCTGGCGCTGTCGCACTCCAGGCAATTTTTGACAACATGCCGGAGGCTGGCGCTAAAGTCCTGGTAATCGGTGGAGGAGTTATTGGCAACCTTATTGTGCAGTCCATCCGGGCCCTCGTACCGGACTGCCACATTTCAGTCATTGAGCCGGCTGACCATGCTGCAAATCTGGCGCTAGAATGCGGCGCCGATGTCATCATCCCTACTAATAATGCATTTGACTATACCGCAAATATAACAGGCGCAAAGGTTTACCAGCCCTTACTTGGCATGAAAATTACAATGGGTGGATTCAACCGTATCTACGATACCGTAGCATCTTCGAAAACATTGAATATGGGGATGCGGCTTCTGAAAGCCATGGGGAAGCTCAGTATGATAGGGATCGGTGGCAATGTGAAGCTGGACCTGACGCCTTTGTGGCTGAAACTTCAATCGATTCAAGGAGTGTATGGGTCCGGTGTCGTAACATATAAAGGACAAAAGCGGCATGTATTCGATATCGCAATTGAATTTCTGGATGCGGGACTGATTTCGGCGGACAAGCTCGTTACACACAGATTTGCTCTTGAAGATTACAAAAAGATGATCGAAGTAAACTTAAACAAGAAAGCTCATAGCGCAATGAAGACAATAGTGGTTTTTTAGAAAAGGACAAAACCATGAAATTATCATTCCTGCTATTTTTCCTGGCTCAAGCATTGAAAATTGCTTCCTTGGCCAACTCCAAATTTAAAAAATACATTGCTAACGCATCAGTAAAAATTCTTATCAAAACAGAAGCCGGATCGCCTGCACGGCTCTTTGTATTTGACAAGGGCAAATTCTACTCTGTCTCCGGCAATACTAATGATTATGACGCGGCCCTTGTATGGAAAGACCCGAATACAGCATTTTCCGTGATGACGAGCAAAAGCGGCGACGCATCCTTCAAGGCCGCAGCTCAAGGAAAATTAAAAGTAACGGGGATGAGTCTTTATGCCCAGTGGTTTGAGGACGCTATCAAACTGGCGCTGTAAATCTCTTCGTTTTGAAAATAGAATGTCGACAATGCGTTTAGAGATGATTTGAGCATTATTTTTCAAGGAGGATAGCATGGGTAAAATTTATGGAGGACATCTTGCCGCGAAATATCTCAAGGAAATTCAAAATGTGAAGATGGTCTTCACTCTGTCTGGAGGCCATATTGAAAACATTTTAGACGGTTTGAACAAATACGGGATTCGCGCCATTGATGTTAGGCACGAGCAGGCGGCCGCAATGATGGCTCACGCCTGGTCCATATACAAGAATGAACCGGGTGTCTGCCTGGTTACTGCAGGCCCGGGTTTTACCAATGCCCTGACAGGCATTGTAAACGCATATCTGGATAGTGCGCCGGTTATAGTTTTATGCGGCCGACATCCGATTCGTGATGATCTGACTGGGGCTCTTCAGGAGATGAATCAAATCGACATGGTGAAACCCGTAACCAAGTGGTCCGCTACATGCTATGATATCAAACGCATCCCCGAATATCTTTCCCTGGCCTTTAAACAGGCCACTTCCGGACGACCAGGCCCGGTTTTCCTCGAACTTCCTCCAGACATTCTTTTTATCCAGACCGATGAGGAAAACGTGGCGTTTCCCCCAAAGAGAGATCACAAAACAGCTTTTTGTCCGGATGCTTTGGCCATATCTGAAGCGGTGAAGCTGATAGATTCCGCGAAACAGCCGTTGTTTGTCGGAGGGAGTGGAGTTGGGTTCAGTGGCTGCCAAAAAGAACTTGAGGCGTTTATTGAAAAAACAGGGATGCCGTTTGCCCTTCTGAACAATGGTCGGGGCACACTTCCGGACAATCACCCATTGAGCATCAGTGACGGTGGTTTCACCGGAGTCAGCACGGGGCTTCCACAAACAGATCTGGTGGTATTGGCAGGAATAAGGCTAAATTGGGTGATGCAGGGAACCAAACTCTTTCCACAGGCAAAGGTTGTGCGTATCGACATTGCCCAACATGAAATTGATCGAAACCGACCAACAGATGTTGGGCTTGTGGGTGACTGCAAACAGGTGCTCGGTGAACTAACAGAAAAAGTGAAAAAAAATGATCATTCCGAGTGGCTTAACACATTAAAAAACGCTTACAAAGCCTTCATGACAACGGAACTGGAAAAGCGAACCACACCCTCAGATCCGATTCACCCGTTGAGACTGGTTGACCGAATTATGGAAGTCTTCGGAACAGACGCCTTTTACGTAGCCGATGGGGGAGACACATGCTATTGGGGCCTTGCCGGTTTTCAGTCCTCGCATCCGTCAGGGGTGCAGATTACCGCTGGCTCTCTTCTTGGGTGCCTCGGAACGGGCATACCCTTTGCGTTAGCCGCAAAACTGGCTCATCCGGATAAACCTGTAATTGTTCTAAACGGCGATGGTTCGTTCGGATTTAATAGCATGGAGTTTGATACCGCAGTGCGACAAAATATCCCGATTATTTGCGTGGTCAATAATGACTGCGCCTGGGGGATGATTAAACATTCTCAAGAGATGAGCCTCGGTCCGGACCGATGCACATGTTGCGAACTGGGGGTTCGCCGGTATGAAAAAATGGTTGAGGGACTTGGGGGACACGGCGAGTATGTGACGAAAGACGAGGAGATCGTGCCGGCTCTGCAACGTGCAGTCGCCTCTGGTAAGCCTTCATGTATAAACGTTGTGACTGACCACACCGTCACCAGCCCGGCCACAGTAATATTTTATCAGAATCTTTCGAATTTTTGAAAACATTAACAATCGCGTTATTGGCCCAACGCACCCTCATGAGGATAATCTGAATCTTTTTTGGATTCCTTCAACAGCCATCGTTTGTCCTGTGTTGCTGACGCGTAACCTCTCTTCGATGGCCTGCCGGACATAGATTCGATACATCAGGTCTTCCAATGTCGTCGAATCTGGTAGATTGTCCGGTAACCGATGCGCTTCTAAGAATATAGACATTGGGTTTGGAGCGAGTCGTTTTTCCCGTCTGACGAATCCTCACTCAGCGCACACTTTACCGCAGCCTCGGAATGTATCTGTGTCGTGTCGAAAACCGGAACCTGAATATCCTCCTGTTTGACCAGCAATGGAATCTCTGTGCATCCAAGTATTACTCCCTCCGCCCCTTCTTCTTCCACCAGACGGTTAATAATTTTTATGAATGCTCGTCTGGATTCGTCGAGAATTTTTTCAGCGCACAATTCGTCGAAAATAACCGTATTGATGTAGTCCCGTTCGGTTTCATCAGGTATAACCACAGTAAGCCCATATCGTTGTTCCAAACGGTCCCGGTAAAAATTCTGGCCCATAGTGTAAGTGGTGCCCAGTAGCGCTACTTTTTTTAAGCCCTTTTCCTTTACCTTCCTGGCGGTAGCGTC
Organism: Deltaproteobacteria bacterium; assembly: GCA_021777225.1. Classification (GTDB taxonomy): domain Bacteria; phylum Desulfobacterota; class Desulfomonilia; order Desulfomonilales; family Desulfomonilaceae; genus CAJBEZ01. Next base: position 942 of record JAJYDQ010000126.1, on the reverse strand, counting down.
GGCCAGGCGTAAAACGGGGATGGAGACGGTCGCTTCGATCTGGTCAGCGGTCGCGTTCATGGTGTTGGACGCTATCACGATAAAATCGGCGCCGCCGCGCTCAAGTTTTTGCGCAGCGTCGATCATCGTTTTAACCAAAGGCTCCCAGTTCCCGCGTTCAGCCAGACGTTCCTCTTTGGAAAAAACTCCAAATGGTATAGAATACATTAAAATCGCAGCGGAATTTAATCCGCCAAGCTGGTCCCTGACCATCTCGTTCATCAATCGGTAGTATTCTATTGATGAAACCCAGCTTATCCCACCTATAATTCCGATAGTTTTCATGTGAGGCTCTTTTTAATACACATTAATGTTCTGAGGGTTCGGGATATTTGAGAGGAAGTTTCAAGCTCAAGCCGTTTGTTCATGCCGTAGCCCTTCGGTTGGATAGTGGCTCACAATAAACTTCATAAACGGTTCTTCTGTCAAGGCGTTAACAGGAATGCGAAATATTGGCTCGTTCTTTCAGGAAATCCAATTCAGGTTTTCCGTTAATGTGTTATTGATGACGCCAGGCAGAATCAGGAAACATGCGCAAAATGGAGTTCACACATGACCGGTTCAACGTTCAAGGACAAAGTAGTAGTCATTACTGGCGCTTCGAGCGGAATTGGGCGCGAGCTTGCCTGTCAACTTGCAGGGCAGGGGGCCTGGCTTTCACTCGCAGCTCGAGATGTGGAACGCCTCGCAAAAGTGAGGGCTGAATGCCAAACCCGGGGAGGAAGAGCGATACCGGTTCAAACCGATGTTAGTCAGCAATCGCAGTGCGAATCGTTGATCCAGGAGACCGTAAAAAAATATGAGCGAATAGATGTGCTGGTCAACAACGCTGGAATAACAATGTGGGCGAAATTCGAAGACCTGCAGGACCTTGGATTAGTTGAACAGATCATGCGGACAAAT
>JAJYDQ010000046.1 GCA_021777225.1 Deltaproteobacteria bacterium | reverse complement strand
TGGGCATGGCATTACCCTCGTATAATGTTTTTATTTTAGTGATTGGTCCCTTGATAGCGTTTGGGATGTGGTTCCTGCTTTATAGGACCCGCACTGGTAACGTTATCAGAGCTGCGGTTTCGTTCCCCGATACGTTGGGCGCGTTGGGAGTAAACGTGTCCTGGGTAATGACATCCACCTTTATGTTGGGATGTTGGCTAGCCGGGTTGGGAGGTGTTTTGACTGCCGCTCTCTCGAATATCGACCTTGGTATTGGCATGGAGAAAATTATTGAGTGCTTCGCGGTGGTTGTAATTGGTGGATTGGGAAGTGTGGGTGGCGCTCTTTTAGGGTCACTTATTATTGGGACCGGCCTGACTTTTTTCCAGTTACCTTTCGGCCGGTGGGCGCTGGTTTTCCCTTATGCGTTGATGGCCCTGGTGTTGGTTATCAGGCCTTGGGGCCTATTTGGAAAACCTGAACGATAAATAAAAAAAAGGCTGAATGGCGCAATGGATCATATGACGTCCTCTTCTAGAACGCAGTGGATCACCGGAATTTCCGTTGTTGTGGTTCTTTTTGTCCTTCCAGTTTTTTTGAACGAATTTGGCAGGACTGGAGAGTATTGGATATGGGTGTCGACGGAAATGATCATTATGGCGCTCTTTGCCATGAGCCTGAATCTGATCCTCGGATTTGGCGGTATGGTCAGTTTTGGTCACGCTGCATTTTTCGGCGTTGGGGCCTATACGGTGGCGCTGTTAACGAAAAAGGCCGATTTTCCGCTATATCTTGCTCTTGCTGTCGCTCCTATTACAGCCGCAATTGCGGCTGCAATCGTTGGGTGGTTTTGTGTCAGGCTACTCGGGCTTTACTTTGCCATTTTGACTCTTGCGTTTGGTCAACTCCTCTATATGATTGTTTTTCAGTGGTATACATTTACAGGGGGAGATGACGGAATTCTTGGGATTCCCAGACCGGACATATTTGGTCCGACAAATTTCTACTGGTTTTGTTTGGTCCTGTTTCTACTGTGTTTCTTTGTTATGAGGATGATCGTTAGTTCGTCTTTTGGCCTAAGTATCAAGACAACTAGAGAAAATCTGGAGCGAGCCAAATTTATTGGAATCAACGTCAAGCGTTACCAACTGCTCAATTTCGTAATTGCAGGCGCCTTTGCAGGTCTTGCTGGAGGGATGCTTGCCGAGCTTAACAGATTTGCTCAACCCGATTTTCTTCATTGGAGCGAATCAGCCGAACCAATACTTGCAAGCCTGGTTGGAGGCATGTACTCGCTAGCCGGGCCGGCCATAGGGTCCACAGTTTTAATTTTTCTCAAGATATTCCTGCAGCAGATCCACCCGTCTATGGTCGAACTATGGGCAATAGTGCTGGGGGCGGCTATTCTGGTTGTGGTGCTTTTCGCTCCTTCTGGCCTGGTGGGGCTTTATCAGAATATCTGCAAGAAATTCCAGTCATGAATTTTCCCGTGAAATGGAGTGTGAATTCCAAATGGCGACCCCGATTCTGAGTATTGAGGACCTCTCCAAATCGTTTGAAGGGAACCAGATTTTTAGCAGCGTGAGTTTTTCTGTAGATGAGGGAGAACTCAGCGCTATCATAGGCCCCAATGGAGCGGGCAAGACAACCCTCTTCAATTTAATCACAGGGGCTCTCGTGCCGGACAAAGGGAAGATTATTTTCCAAGGCCGGAACATCGTAGGTATGGAACCTTTTGATATTGTAAGGCTAGGTATGGCCCGGGCTTTTCAGAGGACTAACATCTTTCCAAGAATGACGGTTTTTGAAAATATTGTTATTGCCATTATTACCAGACTAAAAGGAAACCTTCGTTTTCTTAAACCCTGGAACAGCTCAAAAAAGATTGAGCGGCAAGCGTTTGAGATCCTGCAAAGTGTCGGGCTAGCGGATAAAGCCGATCAACAAAGTGGGACTCTGGCTCATGGAAATCAGAAACGCCTGGACATCGGGGTAGCGTTGGCCCTGGAGCCGAAATTGCTCCTTCTTGATGAGCCAGTGGCGGGAATGAGCCCCGATGAAAGATGGGAAACTGTCGAGTTGATTAAGGAACTATGGAACAAGATGAACATCACCATGGTGTTCATAGAACATGACATGGACATAGTATTCGGTATTTCTCAAAAAGTTAGGGTTTTGTGTTACAAGAGCCTGCTGGCCCAAGGTCCCCCAAGTGAGATTTCCGCAAATAAACAGGTAATTGAGGCTTACCTTGGGGAAGAGGTGTAACCATGCTTCTGGATGTCCAAGGTATTAACACATATTATGGTTTGAGCCATATACTCTTTGATGTTTCACTTCAAGTCGACAGAGGAGAGGTAGTTGTTTTGCTGGGGCGAAACGGCGCAGGCAAGACTACCACCATGCGAAGCGTTATGGGACTTACGTCACCTAAGAGTGGTACAGTCGTCTTCAATGGGCATGATGTGACCGGAATGGTACCGTATAAGGTCGCCAGACTGGGCATTGGATTTGTGCCTGAAGATCGAAGGATCTTTCCTGACCTAACTGTGCGGGCTAACCTGGAAGTAGGTTTGAGGAAGTCAAAACGGATTACGAATTGGACGATTGAACGTGTTTACGAAATCTTTCCAAGATTGGAAGAGCTTGCCAACCGCCGGGGTGGAAATTTGAGTGGGGGAGAACAGCAAATGCTGACTATTTCACGTACGTTAATGGGTAATCCTGATCTCATACTGCTCGATGAACCGTCCGAAGGGCTTGCCCCGATCATAGTCAAAGTCCTTGGGGATTTCATTGATCTCCTAAAACGGGAGGGAACAACTGTTCTGTTATCTGAACAGAATGTAAGGTTTTCGCTCAAACACTCTGATCGCGCTTATATCGTAGATAACGGGCATATCAAATATCACGGAACTATTGAGGAACTCGAGAAAAACGAGGATGTAAAAAAGCGCTATCTTGCCGTATGAGCTTTGATAGCCGCACGTTCAATTTCCAATTTTTTTAACTCCTTGCGCATAATTTTCCCTGTGGCTGTTTTTGGAAGATCATCTACAAATTCGATCTTTCTTGGAAACTCATGCGCGGCCAGCCTGACCCTTACGAATTCCTTTATTTCCTGTTCCAGCGGAGATCCTGGGTTCACTCCTTCTTTCAGAACAATGAAGGCTTTGACTATCTCCGTCCGTATGGGATCAGGACTACCAACGACTGCGACCATGCTAACAACAGGGTGTTTGAGTATGCAGTCTTCAATCTCGGCAGGTCCAATTCTGTAGCCCCCACTTGTTATGACATCGTCCTTTCTACCTACGAACCAGAAGTAGCCCTCTTTGTCGATTCGGGCCAAGTCTCCGGTGAGAAGCCAATCACCTCTAAATTTATCTTGTGTCGCAGCCAGATTGTTCCAGTATCCCAGGAACATTACAGGATCAGGACTTTTTACAGCTATCTCACCGTCCTGGCCCAATGGTGTGGGTTTACCGGACTCATCCACTATTGCGAGGGTATGACCAGGAATGGTTTTCCCCATAGAGCCCGGTTTGATCTCCATTATTTCGAAGCAATTGCCAATTAGCAGATTAGCTTCGGTCTGGCCATAGAATTCATTTATCTTTACACCTAAAGCGCCTTCAGCCCAGTTCAATAGCTCGGTTCCAAGAGTTTCACCCCCACTCCCTATCGACCTCATTTTGAGGTTGTAACGGCTTCCGGGATCAGGGACCTGACGCATGAGTTTCAGAGCTGTTGGGGGCATAAAGGCGTTTCGTATATGATGTTTTTCTATAAGTTGGAAGGCTTCTTCGGGGTCGAACTTCCTGGCGCGGTAAGCCACGACAGGAACCCCGTGACTCCAACTCGGAAAAAGAACATCAATTAACCCTCCAATCCATGCCCAATCGGCAGGAGTCCAAAACAAGTCGTTTTTTTGCGGGAAAAAATTGTGGGGAAATTCGACTCCCGGCAGGTGCCCAAGCAAAACTCTATGAGCGTGCAGCGCACCTTTGGGCGGCCCAGTCGTCCCTGATGTATAGATGATCAGAGCCGGATCATCCGCCTTTGTGGCTACTGGTTCAAAAAACGAAGAACCTTTATCGATGAGTTCCCAGAAATTGAGAATGCGGTTTCCGCCACGCCCATCAATAAGCAGGGCCAACCGTAGTTCCGGGAGATTATTCCATATCTCCAAAATCTTATCAATATTGGCGGTGTCGGTGATCACAGCAGACGCTCCACTGTTGGAAAGTCGATATTCAAGGGCTTCGGGCCCAAACAGCGTGAACATAGGAATGGCTATCGCACCCAGTTTGTAAACAGCTATATGAGTCAATGCGGTCTCCGGCCCCTGACCGAGTAATATCGCCACGCGATCGCCTTTACGGATACCGTGGATTTCTAATCCATTAGCTAATTTGTTTGAAAGGTCCCTGAGTTCCCTGAATGTCCATCTGCGAGGTTCGCCTGAGCCTGTTTCATGTATCAAAGCGGTACGATCGGGGTCCGAAGCCCATTTGTCGCATATATCCACTCCGATGTTGTAAAATTCAGGAACTGCCCAGCGAAAAGATGTTTGAACCCGATCATAACTATTTGAACGTTTTAACATGATGTCTCCTGAACGCCACAAGTTGAATACCGGAACATAGTATCATTGTCGTTTGCAAAAAATCTTTGCAAATCACAAATTAATTGATAGACGAATATGCCATTGTAGCTGTAAGGTGGTTTCGTATAAAGGGGTTTTGGATTAGCTTCAACTCATAAATTTGGGAAATATTTTGATTCGATTGAAGCTGCCTTTGTGTTGGTACGGGCAGCCTTGAGGAAGCACTTGAATGACTATGATTTTTTGCGCCGGTTAAAGCTCCATGCTCCTGGAACGTCCTCTAAAAATTAATAAAAGGAAAGTTTTGTTGATCGGGGCTGTCATCTCGGTGGGCCTTGTTTCCGCTTTTGCATACCACTCTATCCTGGGTTATTTCTTTACCGGCACTGATACCATAACGCTGATTGAAACCAGCCGGATCCAATCGATCAAAGACTTCACTAAATTGTTTACCGAACCTTTAATGGCCGGTTCCAAATTTGTTGATGTCGCCAAATTCTTCCGTCCCGTTGCCTCGCTGTCTTATGCTCTTGATTATTCTATTTGGAGCCTCAATCCTTTTGGATTTCAGCTTACAAATCTTCTGCTGAATGCTTCCGTAGCGTGCCTCGTTGTAGGTGCGATGTATTTGTTGTCAAACGGAGACCTTTTGTTCGCCTGGCTTAGCGGGCTGATTTTCTCTCTACACCCTATCCTTGTGGATAGCGTTCCAGCTACTGATCGCAGACATGATATAATTGCCGCCGTATTTTTGCTTGCGTCTTTGTTCCTTTTTCTAAAAAGCAAAATATCGGACTCCAACAGGAAATGGTTGCTTTGTTGTTCGCTTTTCTCATATGTTTTGGCCTTGGGAGGCAAGGAAATTGCCATCATATTGCCTGTCCTAATTTTCGCTCAAATACATATATTTTCTAACTATAACTCGTGGATTCAACGTTCTTGCTTGAGTCTTAAACAATCATTTCCATATTTTTTAATTACAGCCGGATATTTAATCTGGCGAACATCGGTTCTAAAAGGTCTGGGTGGATATCTTAAAGGCGATCCCTTAACCTGGAATGACATCGAAGCATATAGCGCCAACATCTTTCATAATTATTTTCTAGATTTGATATATCCAGCCGACCCGTTCGGAGTTTTTGACAGTAGGCTTGCGAATTTTTGGACTTTTTTAGTAATTTCTGTTTTTGGTCTTTATTGGCTCTTGTCGCTGTGGGTTTTGACCTTAAGAAAGGGCCGTTTATATACACGAGGATCTATAAAGCTGCTGTCTTTTCTGATTTTATGGCTTTTAATTCCGCTGATTCTTTTTTTAGTCACCCTTACATTTGCCCATCGAAGCATGTATATTCCAGCGATTCCGTTTAGCGCTCTTCTGGCGTACCCTTTGGCTGAATGCACAAAACACTTACGGAATGTTCTTAAGAAATTGCCTTTCAACCCGGACATGACAGGAAAAACCTGTATCCGCTACAAATCAGAAGTATTGGTTCTAGTCTTGGGGCTTTCCATGTTTTGTTTCCTGTTGGTTTATTCTCCAATAATAAGGAAGTATGACCAGTGGGAAGCCAGTGGTCGTATGGGGCGCCTGATTCTCACAAAGTTGGCCTCGGGTACGAGACAAGTGAATCAGGACTGTCGAGTTAACTTGTACAATTTGCCGAATTGTCTCAGGTCATATGAAAAAAAGGAGCCCAAAGCTAAGGACGTAACGTATCTTAGTGATTACAGTATCAAATCATGGTTGAACCTATGTGGATTTCACAAAAAAATGGATGTGATCATCCACAGCAGATCACAGCCGTGGGACTTTTCTGGAGACTTGAGTGTGGCAATCCTGCAACTCGGGAAACAAAACCTTCGGGCAATAGTAAGGATAAAACCATTAGCCAAAAGAAGCAGCCCTGTTTGGATCCGGTCGAAAACTCCCTAGGAATGAAGTCCTTGGATTATATGACAGGGAAATAGATCTTCAATTCAGTCCCAATCCCCAGCTTGCTTTCACATGTAATGTGACCATTGTGTTGTTCTACAATCCCCTGTACAACGGAAAGACCTAGCCCGGTCCCTTTTGCTGAACTCATATCTTTTGTAGAGAAAAACGGTTCGAATATTTTGCTCAGCGTTCGTTCATCCATTCCACAACCGGTATCGGCAATTGAGAGCATGGCAAAGTCCCCTGGGGTGATTCCGTGATGGGTTCTGCAGTAGTCACTATCTAACGAAACCTTATTGGTAGTAATCTTTAATAGTCCACCATCCGGCATGGCTTCTTTAGCGTTCATTGACGCATTCACGAGGATTCGGAGCGCCAGATTGGGATCTAGAAAAACAGTAGCGGGATCTGGGTCCAAATCGAGTTCAACGCATATTGCCTTGGGAAAAGTATCAAACAGTTCATCTCCCATGCTCAGAATCACGTCATTAAGTTTTGTGCTGACCTTTCGCATACCCCCCTTTTTTGCGAAAAGTAGAAGCTGGTTTACGAGATCTGCTCCATCGTGAACCGTCTTAACTATTTGTTGAAGATCTGCGAAATCCCTATCATTATCCTTTCTTTCAATCATGAGTAACTGAGAAGCGCTAAGAATTATCTGGAGCATGTTATTGAAGTCATGGGCTATTCCTACTACTAGAGTTCCAATAGCTTCCATCTTTTGAGCGTGAAAAGACTGCATCAAGAGGGCTTCTCTATCTTTTTCGACTTGCCTGCGATCACTCAAATCTCGGAAAACAGTTACAGTTCTGGTTTCGCCGTCCCCGTCCTTGAAGATCTTAGATGTAAGTTCGACAGGAAACACAGAAGCGTCTTTGCGCTTGTAATTTAGTTCTCCTTTGAATTCACCTTCCCTATATCTCTTTTCCAAGGCGTCAAATAGTCTGGCGTCAGTTTTGTCTACAACAGCGTCTCTTCCCAACTGACAGATTTCCTCAACTGTTCTCCCAAGCATCTTGCAGGCCGCGTGGTTGACGTTGAAGATTCGTCCATCAGGCGCAGTGAAAAGAATTCCGTCAAAACAGTTATCAAAAATCTTGCGGTAATTTTCTTCAGATGTTTTTAAAGCTAGTCCTGATTGTCGCTGGACCTCGTCCAATTTTCTATTTTTGATGACACTCCTGATTGTCGCAGGCAACACTTTAAAATGTTGCGAGTTCTTGAAAATATAATCAGCCGCTCCACGTTTCATCGCCTCGACGGCCAACTCCTCGGAGCGCGAATTCGTTACTACAATGACAGGAATCGAGGGTTGCCATGCCTGAACAAAATCAATGACCTGCAAGCCGGTGTCCCACCGTACATCAAGATCAGTCATTACAACGTCGAAATCGTCCTGAAGTAGGTATTTCTGAAAATCCTGCAAGGAATCTGTTTCAGTAACATGGAAGCCGTTTTCCTTGCCACCCAGGAGGCGAACGACCAATTTACGGTAGTTTGCGTCATCATCAACATAGAAAACTCTAACGGGTTCATCCATATCTGCCTTCTTTAACGACGCTCCCCTAATGAGATTCCATTTTAGGGCATGTTTCAAAACGAAGATTAAACTGGTCTCCGAGTAACATAGGCAGTGAATACCAAACATGCCCTTGTTAAAAATGAATTCTTACTTACTTACCAAGTCGCTGGTTGTATTAACAACAGCGTAAATTCTGGAAAGACTAACTATATTAATGGTCACAACGAGTTGCAAGTCTTTTTATTTGGAGTGAAATAACTTTAGATAACTAACAAGTATGTAAATATAGACGTGTGGGCCTTGATCTCGACACTTCCCAACTTGAGAAGTGGCAAAACCCCCGATGCTGTTCACTTTGAATTTAACAAAAATTTTGTAAAGGAATTAATCCAGCAGAAAGGTGAACGGAAGTTTATTTCTGGGAAATATCTTTTTCGAAGGCCAATATGCTAGTCCATGCCTTCTCACTGCTATCACTCCTAAGCATCTGCTCGACAAAAGTTTCATTTCTTGCCAATCGACTGACCATCCCCAGGATCCTGATCTGGATGTTGGGGTCCTCTTTGGGAGCAATTATGAGAAAAATCAACTTAACAGGTGTCTCGGTTTGAACATCAGATATGCCTTGAGGAGTTATGCCGAGCGCCAATAGAGGATTTCGAATTCCAGTTACACGAACATGAGGAAACGCTACTCCCTCGTTAAAAAAGGTCGAGGACTCAGTCTCCCGCTTGAGTAACTCATTCAGAATATCTTTCGGGTGGGTCGAGACTTCAGATGTGACTGTATCTACTAGCTGTCTTAACAATACCTCTTTGGCGACTGGTTCCTTCCAAAAAACTATTTGGTTCGGCGAAAGCAAAGAAGTAAGCCGGAAAATTGCCTGACTTTGGACAGACGCTCCAGGATGATTCCCGACTGGTTCGACCACTGATTCTTTCTTTTCATTTTCACCGACACGAGGTTCATGAGTATCAAGCACAACAACTGTGATTCCTCTTGCGTCTTCGATTAGTCGTTCAACAAGGCTACGTTTGCCCAAGGTCCTTTTCCACCACGGGACAGGTCCAGGAGTTCCAATAACAATATGTCCGACCCTATACTCTTTTGCGAACCGTAATATCGTCTCTGTAACGTCAGCGCCTTTGTAGGTGAACACAATTGCTCCTAATTGTTTGGCCAGGGTGAGCGTCTCGGAGAGAATGGTCTGAGTCCGAGGATCGATAACAGTTGGCGCTTCGGACGGAGTTTGAACATAAAGGGCGTACCAGTTTCTGTTCAACCGACCTGCCAGACGAGATGCGTAACGAAGCAATCTCGCGCTGTTAGGCCCCCCTGAACTTAAACATACCATCACCTGATCAGGCGCTATTGGATTCTGATCCTCTACATGTTCGCGTCTTTTCGAGTCGATCTGGGAAACAAGCTCTCTAAGCGTAAGTTCTCTCAGTGTTTCCAGGTTGTCAGTGGTGAAGAAATTTGAAAGAGCTGTCTGAATACGTTCAACAGGGTAAATTTTTCCATCCTGAAGACGTTTTTGCAGGTCTTCAGGCGACAGGTCCACATTAACAATTTCATCGGCTTCACCGATAATCCAATCAGGTATACGTTCCCTAACCTTTACATGAACATTCTTTTCAACGGTATCGTAAAGGCTCTCAAGATGCTGAACGTTTAGGGTTGTTATTACATGCACGCCTACCGCCCGGATTTCCTGAACATCCTGATATCTTTTTGGGTTTTTACTACCGGGCGCATTGGTGTGCGCCAGTTCATCGATTAAGGCGACTTGAGGTCTTCTTTCTATTATTGCGTCAACGTCCATCTCCTCAAGCGAAATACCGCGATATTCTTCTTTACGTTTTGAAACAACCTCCAATCCATCAATTAGTTTTGCAGTGTCTGGACGGCCATGGGTCTCAACAAGCCCGATGACCACATCGATCCCCTCCGCCTTCAACCTATGGCCTTCAACAAGCATTTGATAGGTTTTGCCCACGCCGGCGCCATATCCAAGATAAATCTTGAACCTTCCCCGCCGTGCGCAACGGATCATTCGCAAGAAACTACCGGGTCTATCTCCTGCCAAAGAAGTCAAATTCAACTCGCGTCAAGTGATAGATTGAGTGTCAACACGTTTACTCGTGGCTCACCAAGAATTCTCATGTCCCTGCCATCCGTATTGGCTTGAATCTTTTCGACCAAAGCCTTTTCATCGATACCCCGTGTCTTTGCTACACGAGGAGCCTGGAGAAGAGCGTTTTTCAAACTAATGTGCGGGTCAAGACCGCTAGCCGAAGATGTTACAGCGTCTGCCGGCACTAAAATGGTCTGAGGCAAATTGTTTTCCGAGCGATACGTGTCTACACGTTGCCTGACTAAATCTATCAACTTCTTTGATGTTGGCCCTAGATTACTACCCCCCGAACTAGTAGCGTCATATCCAACGTCTCCTGCTGATGAGGGCCTGGGATGAAAATATTTGGCGTCGGTAAAGTTCTGAGCGATCAGCTCTGAGCCGATTATCTTACCATTCCGGATAACTAGGGAACCGTTCGCCTTGTTTGGAAATAACGCCTGAGCAACCCCCCATATTAGCGCTGGATAAACGCCACACAAGATAACAGCCAAAACGATGGTTGCGACCAACGAAATTCGAATCTGAGAAATTAAACTGTTCATTTTGAATCCTCTTTCCCTATGCGAGCCGCAGCGCTGAAACAAATAAATCTATGAGTTTAATTCCCACAAAAGGAGCGACTAGTCCTCCAAGCCCATAAATGAGAAGGTTGCGACGCAGCATTACAGCAGCCGTAAGCGGCCGAAAACGAACTCCGCGTAATGCGAGTGGTATTAGAGCTACGATGATAAGCGCATTGAATATAACGGCGCTCAAGATGGCGCTTTGTGGTGAATGAAGTCCCATAATGTTTAATGGGCTTATTACCGGGAATGTGGCTACAAGCATTGCGGGGATAATTGCAAAATATTTAGCCACGTCGTTAGCTATGCTGAAAGTAGTTAAAGCGCCCCGTGTCATGAGCATTTGTTTTCCAATTTCCACTATCTCAATTAGCTTGGTGGGATTTGAATCCAAATCCACCATGTTGCCGGCTTCCTTTGCGGCTTGAGTGCCAGTATTCATGGCGACCCCGACGTCAGCCTGAGCCAACGCAGGGGCGTCATTGGTGCCATCACCGGTCATGGCCACAAGATGACCGGCGGCCTGTTCCTTTCTAATAAGGGCGAGTTTGTCCTCGGGTCTAGCCTCCGCAAGGAAATCATCAACTCCCGCCTCTTTGGAGATAGCGGCCGCCGTTAATCTGTTGTCGCCCGTGATCATAACGGTTTTGATCCCCATAGAACGAAAACGTTCGAATCTGTCTTTCAAGCCGCCTTTCACTATATCCTTGAGATGAATTACACCCATAGCTCTTTCATTCTCAGCTACTACCAACGCTGTTCCACCTGAATTGGAAATCCTGGCCACCGCATCATCAACTGACGGCGGCAAATGACCGCCGACAAATTTTATTACAGCGTCAGGCGCCCCTTTCCGTATTCTCCTACCGTCAATGTCCACACCACTCATTCGGGTTTCCGCTTTGAATGGGAGGAATGTGGCGGCTGGCATTTCAGAAAGGGTCCGCGCTCTAAGTCCGTATTGCTTGGCAAGGACAACAATGCTCCTACCTTCAGGGGTTTCATCGGCCAAAGACGCCAATTGCGCCGCGTCCGCCAATTCTTCGGCGCGAACTCCGTAGGCGGGTATGAATTCGGTCGCTTGGCGATCACCTAAAGTAATAGTTCCTGTTTTATCCAATAACAGGACATCTACGTCACCAGCGGCTTCAGCGGCGCGACCACTCATTGCGAGCACATTCTTTTGTACGAGACGGTCGATTCCTGCTATTCCGATGGCGCTCAAGAGGCCACCAATCGTAGTTGGTATCAGACAGACAAGTAGGGCCGTCAATACGGTGATAGAGAAAAAGACCCCGGAATACATCCCGAAAAACTTCAGACTAAGTATTACCACGAGAAAGATAATTGTGAGCGCCGCCAGCAGAATCGTCAGCGCTATCTCGTTAGGAGTTTTTTGGCGTTGGGCGCCTTCGACCAATCTGATCATGTGGTCGAGGAAACTTTCACCCGGATTGGCTGTTACCCTGATTATGAGGAAATCTGACAGGACTTTTGTGCCCCCTGTCACTGAATTCCTGTCTCCGCCGGATTCCCTGATCACCGGGGCGGATTCTCCTGTGATCGCTGATTCATCAACAGATGCGACCCCCTGAATTACTTCACCATCAGCTGGGATGGTCTCTCCAGCGGAAACGACCACCTCATCCCCTTTCCTAAGCTTATCCGCCGGGATATCCTGCTGTACCAGGCCGTCCTGGAGCAGACGATGGGCGATAGTCTGCGTACGAGTCTTTCGCAAGGCGTTAGCCTGAGCTTTTCCCCGCCCCTCAGCTACCGCCTCGGCAAAATTGGCGAACAACACAGTAAACCAGAGCCAGACAGCGATCTGAAAACCAAAACCAAGAGACTCACTATCAGGTCCGAAAATTATGCTCGCCGTAGTCATGGCCGCGCCAACTTCGGTGACAAACATTACAGGGTTTTTTAACATTTTTAATGGGTTGAGTTTCTTGAAAGATTCTACAACAGCTTGACTCAGTATCTCACGATCAAAGATTGAAAGCGCTTTCGCAGACATTTCGGTTTATCCTTTTAAAACAAAGTACTTGAATGAGTCATGATGTATTGTTCGACAACAGGTCCAAGTGACAGGGCGGGAAAAAAGGTCAATGCGCCGACTATCAAGACCGTGCCTATCAAAATTATTGTAAAAATTGGTCCAGTTACAGGAAAGCTGCCTTCACTAGGAGGAACCAGTTTCTTTTTTGCCAGGTTTCCAGCCAGGGCAAGAACTGGGACGATCATGAAAAATCTTCCCAGAAGCATAACTATTCCAAGGGTGATGTCGTACCAGTACGAATTTGTGCCAAGCCCGGCAAAAGCGCTGCCATTGTTACCTGCTGCTGATGAATACGCATACAGAATTTCGCTGAAACCATGAGGTCCGGCATTGTTCAAGCCTGACAGGCCCCACGAACTTGTCGCTGCCCAGGCCGTGAAGCCGAGAATGCCCAGTACCGGGACCATGATAAACATTACGCTTGCTTTCACGTCGTAGGCTTCTATCTTCTTACCGATGTATTCCGGGGTTTTTCCAATCATCAGGCCGGCAAGAAACACCGCAAGCACGACGAAAACGATCATTCCGTATAAACCAGCCCCCACACCGCCGAAAATTACCTCGCCTAGCTGGATGTTAAGCATCGGGATCAACCCGCCCAAAGGTGTAAAGGAATCGTGCATGGAATTTACTGCGCCACAGGATGTGCCGGTGGTTACGGTTGCAAAGAGGGCCGAGTTGAAAATACCAAAACGGGCTTCTTTGCCCTCCAAATTACCTGCTGAAGCATCTACCCCCAATACCTGGAAGTGAGGATTTCCATTAGACTCCGCCCACCAACAGACAAGGAATCCAACTAGAAGAATTGTGGCCATTGCGCTCCATACGGCCCATCCGTGGCGTTGGTTCTTTACCGTCCGTCCGAGATAGTATGTCAATCCACTTGGTATCAATAGAATCGACAACATTTGCAGAAAATTGGAGAGAGGTGTCGGGTTCTCATAGGGATGGGCTGCGTTAGCATTTGTAAACCCACCACCATTGGTTCCCAACATCTTAATGGCCACTTGAGAAGCCATCGGGCCTTGTAGAATGGTCTGAGTTGCGACTTTTCTTTCCTCTGTCAGCGGCTTATCCCGCTCATCCTTGATTTCTTGGCCGTTGACATCTTTCTTGATGACCTGAGCCGCATAGGGGTTGATCACTTGAGCTGTCTCATATGGCTTAAAATTTTGGATCATCCCTTGGGATACCAGAAATATCGAATAGATAATGCAAATAGGCAAAAGCACATAGAGAATTATTCGAGTCAAGTCTGTCCAGAAATTGCCAATTGTTTTCGAGGAATTTCTAGATACGCCTCGGACCACAGCGGCGGCTATAGCTATTCCTGAAGCTGCGGAAGTGAAATTGTGAAGCGCCAGCCCTACCATTTGTGAAAAGTATGACATGGTTGATTCACCACCGTAACTTTGCCAGTTCGTGTTGGTAATAAAACTCACGGCTGTGTTAAATGAAAGATGGTCGTCCACAGGTCCAAAACCTTGAGGATTTAATGGCAAGAGATGCTGTAATCGAAGAATCGCATATGTAAACAATGCTCCGACAAGGCTAAAAGCGATCAAGGAAAACGAATACTGTTTCCAGTCCTGCTCTTTCCTAGGGTCAATACCCAGTAACAAATAAACCAATCTCTCCACAGGTCGCATGATCAGGTCTAGAAATGTTTTGCCGTCAACATCCAACACTCGGGTCAGATAAACGCCCATGGGCTTGGTAAGGGCAAGCAGCAGGCCAACAAACAGCGCCAATTGTATCCATCCGAAATAGTGCATTATGCTTTTACCTCGTCAGAACTTTTCAGGCCTTAGAACCGTTATGAACAGATAAACGATGAGCGCAACGCCTATAAAACCCACAATAATGTTAAACATGGTTCAAATCCTTTCCCATGCAATGCAATATAAGGCGCATAGCCCAAAAAAGGCTACGAGACTCAAGATAAAAATTAGATCAATCATACTAGGACTCCTCTCTAGTAACGCTATCAGAACGCTTCAACGAAAATGTGAAAATACTTCCTTCAGACTCATGGCTTTCAACAGTTACCGACCCACCGTGGGCTTCAACGATCTCCTGAACAATTGACAGTCCAAGCCCTAACCCTGATTCGACGGTTTGTCCTGGTACCCGGAAAAAATTTTCCAGAATCTTTTTAAGATATTGATCAGGGATACCTCTTCCCGTATCTGACACAGCAAACAGTACTGAATCTTCCTTGCTTTGGGCCGATATGCTAACCACTCCGCCGGGGTCTGTGTATTTTAATGCGTTAGAGAGCAGGTTGGCAAATACCTGCGAAGCCATTAAAGGATCAGCCAGCACATCCGGCAAGTCATCCGGTAATTGGACTTCCAGGGTCAGTCCTCGATCCATGGCTGCGCTGCGAAAGGGTTCGACGGATTCCAAAACCAATTCGTGGGGCCTGATCGTTTTGAGGTCCATGGTGGTTTTTCCGGATTCTATACGGCTGATGTTCAGCAATTGCTCAAGGATCAGATGAAGCCGATCGCTTTCTTCCCTCGCTGCGACTAGCAAGTCGGCCTGCTTTTCTGAAAGTGTCCCCACTTTTTCTTCCAGGAGCAAATGGAGTGACATTCTTATAGATGTTAGAGGTGTTTTAAGTTGATGAGAGACTGTGGAAACGACCCCCCTTTTCATTTCATTCTGCTCTCGTTCCAAAGTAACGTCTGACAACGAAATGATTACGCCGGTAGGCTGTTGATAATTGTCCAGAATCGGAACAGCCTTCAGATGAAAATAATGTTCCTTTCCCTTAACGAACTTTTGGACTGGTGATTGAGAACCCTGTGGTTCTACGGCTCGCCCGGTCGACATAGCTTCATTGTAGAGATCAACAATTCCATGGGGCGCATTGTCTATCTTATCGTTCGGTCGAAGGTTAAACAATTGCGTAGCCAATTCACTTGCGATTTCTATTATCCCTTCGGTGTTTACGATAATCACCGCCTCGGGTAAGACCTTAAAAGCCTGGTCAGTAACGCGTTTCATGTGAATCAACTGCGCTGCGCGTGTTCGGCGGAATTCCCTAAGGGCCGACGCCATGTCATTAAAGGTTTCAGCTAAGGTCCCAATCTCGTCTTTGGAGCGTGTGGGGACTACCAGGTCCAAATTTCCTGATTTTATTTCCAGGGCTGACGAGGTAAGCCCGGCTATCGGCTGAATGATCCACTTGCCTATTAGGAGCACAAAGGCTACCGCCAACAATGCGCCAAACACGAGTAACATCAGCATCAGCCGACGAGCCGATTTAGCCTTTTTCAGAGCATGCTGATTTGCATCGGTCATGTTACGCTGATTCATATCCTGAATTTCGTCGGCGGTTGTTTTTATCTGCTGAAACAAAGGCAGAAGCGACGAGAAATAGGATTCCCGCATACCATTGGTGGATCCTTCCTGTTGGGTCGCTGAGTCTATCGCCTGTGTAAATTGCTTGAAAAGTTCCTGAAGATGTGTCGCCCTTTCTGCTTCTCCCTCAATTGTAATATTTTGAAGTTCAAGATCGAGAGCTTTTTGAAATGCCGCCTCATTTTTGGTTATAAGATTGGTTCCTTGATGTTGATAGCCGAGGAGTAGGAACAGCATTCCGCGATCCATGCGATCCAGGGCTTCCTTCATCTCTTGACACGCTATCACACTGCGATAATTTTCCTGTAGGATGACATCTATTGACCCACCGAGTTCAGAGAGTAGGGATACGCTTTCAAGGCCAATGATTACTATAACGGCCAGTAGCCCGCCAAAACCCAGAGACAGCTTTTGCCGAATTCCAAGCATTCTAATCCCTCTTTCAATAGTATAAAGCAAATATGGCGCCAAAGGACGCGTTGACACATTTGATATAATATCAAATAATTGAGAACATTATTTGTTTTATGAGATTGCGGTTTGCACAGATTAGGTTTAGCAGACCTTGCAGTTTGCAAGGGAGTATTATTCTTAGATTCCGTACTGTTTTCTGCGTCGCCAAAGCGTAGCCTGGTCTATACCAAGTATGTCGGCCGCTTCCTGAAAGGACTTGCTGCTCGCAAGCACCAATCGAATGTGTTCCTCTTCGATTCTGTTTAGACTTACCGGGGCGCCAATTCGCAAGGTCGTGAGACGCGGCGCTATCTTATTAGGTAAGTATTCTATTCCGACTTTATCCGCCGAACAAAGAATTGCGGCCCTTTCCACTACATTCCTTAATTCCCTGACATTTCCTGGCCAATCGTACTCCTGGAGGGCTGCCAAAGCTTCATCCGTAAATCCGCTTAGGGAACGGTGATATTTACGGCTGAAGAACATTAGAGATTTCTCGGCAAGAGTGATGACATCTTCAGGCCGCTCCCTCAATGGCGGTATTTCAATCTGTATTACATTGAGCCGATAAAATAAGTCTTCCCTGAATTTTGAGTTTTCAACAGCGTGCTCCAAGTCTACATTGGTGGCTGATATTATTCGTACATCCGCTTTTCTGGTCTTGTGCGAGCCCATCTGTTCATATTCCCTGTCTTGTAGAAACCGTAAAAGTTTAGGCTGAACAGAAAGATGAAGCTCGCTGACTTCGTCAAGGAAAAGTGTTCCACCTTCACTCACAGCGATGCGGCCAGGGTTATCTCTGATCGCCCCTGTAAAGGCCCCCTTAATATGACCGAACAGTTCACTTTCCATCAACTCTGGAGATAGAGTTGGGCAGGAGATGACTCCAAATGGCTTTACCGCTCTGTCGCTCCAATAGTGGATCTCTCGCGCCAAGACAGTCTTGCCGGTCCCGCTCTCGCCTTTTATGAGGACAGTAGCCTCGGTAGGAGCAACCTGACGTGACAGGATTACAGCCCTCTGCATCTTGGGGGTATCACTTGAGAAATCGACCTGCTGACTGGACCTTCCAAGTTCTTCCTCAAGAGTCGACAACTTCTGTTCCAGGGAACGAATTCGAGCTACTTTGTCCACAGCTAGCCGGACTTGCGCTGGAGTGAACGGCTTTGGAATGTAATCCGATGCGCCTCTCCGCATGGCCTCAATGGCGGTTTCAATGGAAGAATACGCGGTGACCACAATGACTTTGAGCCACGGTGAGGATGCGATCAAGGGCTGGATCAGGTTCAAGCCATTGTCCGGACCTAGTCGCAAATCTACGAACGCCAACTCAAAAGACCTACGGGAAGCCTCCGACAAAGCGTCTCGAAAATTGCTTACCGCTAAGGCCCGGTGTCCGTCAGATTCCAGACAAACCGAAAGAGTACGGCGAATATTAACTTCATCATCCACCACTAAA
The DNA here is from genome assembly GCA_021777225.1 of Deltaproteobacteria bacterium. Classification (GTDB taxonomy): domain Bacteria; phylum Desulfobacterota; class Desulfomonilia; order Desulfomonilales; family Desulfomonilaceae; genus CAJBEZ01. The sequence continues at coordinate 13,251 of JAJYDQ010000046.1, read as the reverse complement.
ATGTTCAACGGATTCGTCATGCCTTGGTAAAGTAAAATACAACAAGTGTGATTAGCCCCGGGAAAGGCCGTGACAGATATTTCAACATGTTGAGAAAGGCGTAGTCAGGGAGTTCCGGCTTGGTGTAATTTGAAGCGAAACGAATTGCCTCAAAAAACAGCGGATCCTTGTAGATAAAACATCATTGTATCCACCCGTCCCATGTCTCTCCAGTGAGTCTCGTGTCTAGCCGGTGGTTCAAGGATTTGCCACATGGATATACCCGCTTCAACCCAAATTTGTGTGTCACGATTAGCGAATCTGAGGGCTGAATTACCGAATTTTAAGAATTTCAAGGCTATATTCCAGGACCAATAACTCACTCCATGGCCACCAGTTCCAATGGTTCCGGACAACCTCAGTCCTGGGGACAGGACACTACCAAAAGTGTCAGGCGCTGGGCCGGTCCAAAAGGGTAGATTATCAAGTTCAACGACTCCTCCAACCCCCAATAGAGTATATCTACTAGCGCCGGAATCGGCCCAATGTTGTGTATGATTAGTCAGGCTCATGTCCTGGATGTAGTCCACAAATTGGACCCTGGGAAAGAATTTCAGCGTGTGCGTTTCCAAAATGGAACCAAGATGAAAATCCGAATTCAGCGACACAATAGTAGTGGTGTTGTCGCCGGAAAGAGAATCCCCAATCACCAAAGTGTATCTTCGAGCCAATTCGGTATCTGTTACAGTTCCATTTCCGTGAAACTGAAGTCGATTAATGTCCGCTGCGATTACGGCGCCATAGTCGTTTCTATCGACAAAATTGAGTGAAGCATTAAAACCGTAGAAAGAATTGAATCCAATTCCCATTTCGTCAGTTAGGCAGACATGAACCGGGGATGGCCCATTGCTGCCCCAACATGTCGCCATGCCCCATCGAGCGGCCAAAGAAAGAAAATTTCCGCTCTGCGAATTATCGACATAGGATAGGCTGGAAGTCGCAGACGCTTGAGTATAGGGCTGAAATGGATTTGTGGGATCCTTCGAAGCGGTTTGTGCATTGGAAAGAGTATCAGCCACAGGGACAAATAAAAATGAAAGCAGGACTATAGTTAGAATTTTTTCCAAAGCGTAGAAAAAGCCGACTTCCTGCATTTGAGCGCATACACGTGGCTCAATAGCCCTAATCATGCTGACTCTCCAAACGTGATAATTGTGCCGAAGTTACTTTGAATTTATTACTACCACTTTTCCAGTTGTTGTGCAAGAATTAGCCGTGACGCCAATTTTCCTAGAATCCGCGCTCTGAGTCAATACAGAATTTCACTGATTATTTTTGCCTGTGAATCAAGCGCTAAGAGATCTTGTGAAGCTCAGCCCCCCGACAACAGATACCTGGTTTTGTCTCTCCATAAGGAATTCTCTCACCACCCTGAGTGTCTTAACAAGAGGTTTGTGCTCTCTAAGTTCGAGGACCCACCAATCACAGAATGGTAATTGAGTCAGCATTTTTAGTCGACTCTCGATATCTCTGACACTTGCCGGGGCTATGTGACCACTGCTCGTTTCTTCATGGTAAACGTGAGCGTTCAAGATTCTTTCGGGATGAGGATATGCAAAATCTTCCAGATCATAGGCCCCGCTAGCGACTGATTGACTCACAAGGGCGTGGCCAATGTCCAAAGTCCCCCAGCAGGATGATTTTCTTATGATCTTTTCAAAAAGATCCGGTCTGCTCGTCCAGCCTCGTGGCAAATTTTCCAAACATACACGTAAACCTAGATTTCGTGCAAAATCCACGAGATTCTTCAAGCTGCTTATGGTCTTTTGCCATGAAATTTCGTTAGCCGATTGTCTACGGTCCAGGCCGACATGAACTGTTACATACTTTCCACCGAGATGCGATATCACTCTACACGCCCTGAAAAAAGGCCCCCGTTCCATTGTGCCTTGAGTGAAATCCTTTCTACCGATTTCGTTTTCCACAAAAAACAGATGGTACCTTATTTCCAACGGACGCAGCGACAGAAGATTTTTCATGAGTTCCCTCTCTTCCACGTCAGAGGAGGGCAAGTCATCAGGAGTGAATGTCCAGTCCACCCCGTAAAAACCGTAATGCAGGGAGAATTCTCGCAGTTCGTTGAATCTTGGAATGAAGTTACAGCAGGCTAGTTTAGGAGACAACATCGACGTGTATCCGCTCATTTACTTAATACTTGGTCCCCCAGGCCGAGACCGTTAAGCATAACGATTGATATATCATAAATGACGATAATAAGCATAGGAATAATCTATTAATTAATTTCCTAAAAGCTAGGTTGATGAATTTGTATTTCGAGAAATCGCGCCAATAGATTTAGGGGAAATTGACTTGATTTCGTGTATAAACTACTAATTGAGTAGTAGTTTCATGGAGCGAATAAACATGGACCTGAAACGAATGGAAGTTTTTTGTAAGATAGTTGAGCTAAAAAGCTTCACCCGGGCTGGCGAAGCCCTATCCCTGGCGCAACCTACTGTCAGCGAACATATCCGGGCCCTCGAAACGACACTGGGACAAAAACTATTGGATCGTTTTAAAGGGGATGTTTTGCCAACACCGGTGGGGCGTGTTTTTTACGAGTACGCCAAGAGCATAATTCAGACAAGAGATGAAGCTTTTAGAGCTGTGGACCAGTTCCGGAATAAACTTGCCGGGCAGTTAAATTTGGCTGCGAGTTCAATTCCCGGGACGTACGTCCTCCCTAAAATGATAGGATCTTTCAAGATGGCTCATCCAGAGAGTCAGATTGTTCTACAAATTTCGGATACAACAGGCGCGGCAGAGGCCGTAGCTGATGGAAGGGCGGAAGCAGCGATAATTGGCGCCCGCTGGCGTCATCCTAAGCTGGATTTCCAGGAAATAGTTACAGATGAACTTCTTTTAATTACTTCGCCGGAACATCACTGGGCTAAACAACATAGCGCCATAAAACCGGATGAACTGCTTGAAGAACCATTTGTTTTACGTGAGGCTGGTTCCGGGACGAGGATGCTTATCAAACAGGTAATGGAGGAGCATGCTCTCAATATCGGTCGTTTGAATGTGGTCGCTGAACTGGGTAGTACTGAAGCTGTAAAACAGAGCGTAAAAGACGGCATGGGCGTTTCAGTCCTGTCGGTCCTTGCTGTAGGTGAAGAACTAAGACAGGGATCACTTGTAGCGATTGAAATCCATGGTATCAAATTTGACAGGTCGCTTTATCTGATTCAAAGAAAGAATCGCCAACCCTCACCGCTATGCTCAGCGTTTATCAGTCACCTGGAGGCCGAGTGTAAAATTGGGACCTGACTCCACTGCCCGTAGGCGTAAAGAACCTGACTGAGCCGAAAGGAGACCAAAGATGGAAATGAGTAATTGGCAAGTCGTAATGAAATTTATGTCATGCGCCATGTTTATCTTCGGTCTGGTGGGGCAGCGTTTGCTACAACCTCATCCACAACCCAACCGGAGGCAATTTTCTTCAACGGCAAGATTGTCACGATGGACAGTGGTGGATCTACGGTTAACGGTGTTGCTGTTAAGGATGGCAAAATCCTGAAAGCCGGTAACTCCGATGATATCAAAAAACTCGCAGGACCTTCCACCAGTATGCTCGACCTCCAGGGTAAGACGGTAGTGCCAGGTCTTATCGACGCTCATTGCCATCCAATGGAAACAATTTTCCTGAAGGAAGGTTGGGTAGATTGCCGCTATCCAAAGACCAAATCAGTCAGAGAGACTTTGTACCACATTGCTGAATAGGTAAAAACGACCCCAAAAGGTGACTGGATATACGTGGCATGCGTCTCGGCCAGCGAAAACAAGCTCGATAAAAAACGTCTGCCGACAAAGGCCGAGCTGGACACAGTTTCTCCAAATAATCCCCTTTTACTGGCTAATGGCGCACACATGTGTATTGTAAACTCCCTTGCCCTGCAAAATCTGGGGATAAAAGGAGCTGTAACCCGACTTCCGCACGGTGGGACTGTAGTGCTTGACAAGAATGGCGAACCTACCGGCGTACTTGCGGACGCAATGTCCGATGTTCCCACCAATCCATCTCCAACGGAGCTGGAACGTTACACTTTCCCGACCATGAGTTTTGGTACTGCAACAAGGTGACAGGCGTAGTCACCAACCGTGAGATTGCCGGCGATGAGTTAGTCTGGTGGTATAGGAAGCGCTGTGGGAAGTCTGAAGAGGCGTATTCTGTGATGAAAGAAGATTTAGCCGGAGCTAACGCAGCGTGGTGGCATATCATGATACTGGCCCTCAACCTTAACTCGGCCATGAAACGTCTGGTTTTGGGGAAGAACTGGGTGAGCAAGCGGCTCAAAGCCATACGGTTTTCGTTGATAAGCCTCCCTGGACGTGGGCTCGATCATGCGAGATCCCTGATTGTTCGACCGACAGGGAGACATCCATCAAACGGGATACTCTTTGAGATGCGGAAGCGGATTTCAAAGCTTTGCCAATCAAGGTTAGTCACGTCAAATCTTGACTCAACGGCTAAGGGGGTCTGACATAAGCCTGGAGCGAAGTACGTTTAAAAAGGGGCTCTAAGTCGGAAAATGAGCCTGTCAGGAGGCTGGACAATTTACCAAGACCCGTTCGCATTGAGGGCAGACAAAATGTTAGCAAAATCAGGGGTCAAAAAACCACACAGATTAACCCTAAGAAAAACACCCGGTGAATTTTGGCATTGTTGTAATATTGTTTATTTTTCAGTAACATCCCATTAGGCAAAATCTTAGATGAGTGGTAGGAGGTTTGTAAATGGGGCTTGAAAGTAACTCCAAACTTGTCGAAGTCCTTGGAGAAAAAGGTAGGGTTTCGCTCAACGATTGGAAGGAGGCGCAATGGGCGGCCATAAAGATTAGGCGGGAGCCCATAACAGAGGAAGAACTATACCGCGAGGCCTCAGACTTTATGAGCCTTTTCCAACAGGCAGTAAAGGAAGCCTTTTTGAGTGACATCAGGGACCCTGTTTGGCTGAAGATGCGGGAGATGCTTTCGGCGCTTTCCATATCTCGTGCTCGTAGGGGTTTCACACCAACTGAAATGGCCACGTTCGTTTTGTCCTTCAAGCAACCGCTTTTTGAAGCCTTAAAGCAGGCTCACGGCACGGATTCAGGCGCACTTTTGTCGGATGTCTGGATGACAACGGTGTTGCTGGATAAATTGGGCCTCTATTGTGTTGAGGAGTACCAAAAGACTCGGGAAGCAATAATATCGCGTCAGCAAAAGGACCTCTTGGAGCTTTCTACGCCAGTTGTTCAGCTTTGGCCTGGTGTACTTACCCTGCCACTTATAGGCACTTTGGACAGTGAACGGACCCAATTGGTTATGGAGCGCCTTTTGCAAAAAATCGTCGACACAGGTTCACAAATCGCCATCATCGACATCACTGGGGTCCCGACCGTGGACACTCTTGTCGCCCAACATCTTATGAAAACCATAGCTGCAGCCCACCTCATGGGGGCCGAGTGTTTTCTTAGCGGAATCAGCCCGCAGATCGCCCAGACCGTAGTGCATCTCGGGGTGAAATTCGGCGACATTGTAACTAAGGCTACCCTTGCCGACGCCTTTGGTTTGGCCTTGAAAAGAATTGGTCTGGTGGTAATTAAAAAGAGTGGCGAGTAAATGAAAGAGGTGGCTTCCATGGAACGCATCCCTATACTCAGGATGGGGGACGTGCTTCTCGTCAGCATTCAGGTGGACATGCACGATCGGTTGGCGCAAACCCTTCAGGAAGAATTGGCTGAACGAGTTGTCAAAGATAGGGCAAGAGGGGTGTTGATAGATATTTCCGTCCTGGAGATAGTTGATTCATTTATCGGCAGGCTGCTCGGAAGGATCGCTTCGATTTCAAGAATACTGGATGCTGAAACCGTCATAGTGGGTATGCAGCCGGCGGTTTCAATTACGCTGGTGGAGCTGGGCATCTCTCTTGACGGAGTTCGCACCGCCCTGAATGTTGAAAGAGGTATGGAGCTTCTAGCTTCTTCAATAAGCTTGAGAACCCAGGAATAAGAAGATGGACCTTCAGAGTTCTGAAACCCTCCAGATAACATGCGAAGAGGATTTGGTAAGAGTCCGTCAGGCCACTCGGGCTCGCGCTGTTTTACTAGGTTTAAGCCTGGTGAATTTGACCAAAATTGTTACGGCCGCCAGTGAACTGGCCCGTAACACTCTGACCTTCGGTGGGGGCGGAACAGCAATAGTGGCAACCGTTCACAACGGTGACCGTCCAGGTCTCCGATTGATCTTCGAGGATCATGGACCTGGCATAACAGATATAGAACTCGCTATGAAAGACGGTTACACTGGTGGTAAAGGACTGGGGCTTGGTTTGGGAGGCTCCAAGAGGTTAGTTAATGAATTCGAGATTTCCTCTCGTGTAGGAGAGGGTACACGTGTGAGCATCACCCGATGGAAATAAGACACTGCGTGACGCTTCCGATAAGCGAAAAAGGTCAGGTTCCCGAGGCCCGTCGGCACGCTTTGGGCTTGGCGCAAAGTGTGGGTTTGAGTGAAGCGGATGAGAGTAATGTGGCTATAATCGTCACAGAGGCCGCTAACAATTTGGCCAAGCACTCTGAAGGTGGTGAACTTCTCCTCAGCAGTCTGAAATGTAATACCAGTGTTGGGATCGAGGTTCTGGCTCTAGACAGAGGGCCCGGAATGAACAACGTGGAACAGTGCCTTCAAGATGGCTATTCGTCAGGTTCCTCCATGGGAGCCGGCATGGGGGCTTTGCAACGTATTTCGCAGTTATTTGATGTTTATTCTGTTCCGGGGTTGGGATCAGCTCTCCTGAGTCGTTATTGGTCGCATCCGGGCCCGGAATGTCGTTCCGCCTTTGGTTGGGATGTTGGAGCTGTTTGCATACCACTACATGGAGAATCTGTTTGCGGAGACAAATGGGGGATTCGTAACACCAGAAACTGCGCCATGATAATGTTGGCGGACGGATTGGGCCATGGTCAACATGCCGCGGAAGCGTCTCAAGCAGCTATCGAGGTGTTCGTCGAAAGCCCGAAACTGATGCCGTCAGAGATGATAGAAGCGACTCATGTGGCCCTTAGGCACACACGAGGCGCAGCAGTGGCAGTCACAGAAGTTGATTTGCTCAGCCGTACGGTCAACTTCGCCGGGGTGGGCAATATCTCTTCGGCGGTTGTTTGTGGTGACAAGGTGAAGAATATGGTTTCCCACAGCGGTATCGTTGGAGCAGAAATCAGAAAGATTCAGGAGTTCTCATATCTTTGGCCCGAGTACGGAATCCTGGTGATGCATTCCGATGGCTTGAAGAGTCGGTGGGACCTTAACCGTTATCCTGGGATACTGAAGAAACATCCAGCCCTTATCGCTGGAGTTCTTTATCGCGACTACTGCCGGGACACAGACGATGTAACAGTAGTTGTGGTCAGGACAAAAGGATGATATTTCGGACGTGGTTTGCGCCGTTGCCATCCTGACACGGAATACTATACCATGATGACCCAACTATTTACCATGAAACTGGTTGAGGACAGCAACATTGTTCAGGCCAGACAACACGCTCGGGAAATTGCGGGACTTTTAGGATTTGAGGGCCATGACCAGACTCGCCTCGCCACTGCGGTTTCAGAGGTCGCCCGGTCCGTCCTTAGCTACGCTGGATTGGGCAAAGTAGAATTCTGGGTCGAAGGCGACGAGCCCAAACTATTATTCAGAATTCACGTTAAATACAGCGGAACAAAGATGTTTCAAGGGACTAATTCCGTTGGAGGCCCGAAATCGCGGCCTGCGGATATCAGTAGTATTTCGGGCGTAACCGGTCTGGTGGACGAGTTTGTCGAAATGAGGACCCCTGATGGTCGCGAGACAGCGGTGACTTTGGGCAAGTGGATCCGGCGACCCAATGCCACATTCAGGCTGGACATCGCGGCTATTTCTGCGGAAATAAAACGACGAATACCCAAAGATCCGGCAGAGGAAGTCATACAGCAAAATCTGGAACTCATGAGTGTCCTGGAAGAGTTACGTAAGGGGCAGGATGAGCTGACAACGTTAAACCTGGAGCTGAAAGACACCAACCGGGCGCTAAAGGCTGTTACTGAATGTCGGAAAGCTCTTTTGAGGGCCAAAAATGAACTGGACTTAACTTCTGAGGTTTGCAGGATATTGGTTGAAGTGGGTGGTTATCGCATGGTCTGGGTTGGCTATGCCGTCCAAGATGAATACAAGACAGTCCGGCCAATCGCCTGCTGGGGGCAAGACAAAGGCTATTTGGAGTCAGTAAGGATTACCTGGTCCAACAGTGAACTTTTTCATGAGCCAACCGGCACGGCGATCCGCACCGGTAAACCCTGCCAATTGAGCTGTGATTCCAACTCTCCTGGTTTTGTACCGTGGAAGAATGAGGCATTGCAACGAGGCTGGTTCGTAGCCATTGCTGTTCCATTGTTTTTAGACGGTGAAATTCTTGGAGCGTTAAGTCTTTATGGGGATGCTACGGAAACGTTTTCCGAAGAAGAGCTTAATCTTCTGGGGCAGCTAGCGGACGACCTTTCTTTTGGCTTGATGACAATCCGTTTGAGGGAGGCCCAAAAACGGGCCGAACAGGAGAGAGAAGCCCTGCGAACTCAGCTCATGCAATCCCAAAAGATGGAAGCGCTCGGAACACTAGTTGGTGGGATAGCCCACGACTTCAATAACATGCTGCAATCCATCCTGGGATATTCTGAAATGCTCCTAATTGGCAAGCAAAAGGGGGACCTGGGCTATGATGACCTTCAAACCATTATTCAAACGGCCAGGGGAGGGGCTGATTTGGTTATGAAGCTTCTGGCTTTTGGGCAACAAGCCCCAATATTCCCAATCCCCCTAGAACTCAATCATGAAATTAAGGAATTGATCACGCTAATATCTCGAACTTTTGCACAGGGTATTCAAATTGACGTCGATTTCACAGATGGGCCAACTACGATTCGTGCGGACCCCAAACAAATAGCCCAGGTTATCATGAACCTTGCAATCAATTCTTCAGAAGCCATGCCGAACGGAGGGCGCCTGAAGGTCGCGACTAAAGCTGTTTCATTAGACGAGAAATATTGCAGGAGCCTTCGAGGAGCTAAGCCGGGCGGCTTTGTGATGCTCTCGGTTAATGATACTGGCCGTGGGATGGATAAAGAAACGTTGCTAAAAGTTTTTGATCCTTTCTTTTCGACAAAGGAAAGAGGTTCACTAAGGGGGACCGGCTTGGGCCTTTCAGTTGTTAAAGGGATCGTGGAACAGCAGGGTGGCCACATAACCTGTGAGAGTCAGCCTGGTAAAGGGACTGAGTTCAGGATTTATTTCCCAGCCATTGACACGCCTTTGGTGGCGTTGGAAACGACTGTCCCTGCAGCCCATTCAGGCGGCTCCGAAACCATCCTCGTGGTAGAGGATACGGAGTCGGTTGTGGATTTAGAGGAGCGCATTTTGGGAAACGCAGGTTACACCGTTATTAAATCTACCGATGGCAAAAAGGCCCTCGAGATTTATAGCGCCAGAAGACAGGAAATCTCGTTGGTCATTCTTGACCTCATAATGCCTGAAATGTCGGGGAGAGAGTGTTTGATGAAGCTGTTAAAAATTGACCCGTCAGTCTCAGTGCTTATAGCAAGCGGCTATTCTCCCAGTGATGAGCTACATGATGAAATCAGGCCTCTGGTTAAGGGCTTTTTGCATAAACCGTTCGGTGTGGCGCAACTCCTGATAACGGTAAGTTCTGCATTGAGCGCCAATGTTAATCCACAATTGCCAGTTGTGTCCCCCTGACGGCCTGTCTGTCCTTGCCAACTATGATGATCGTTTCATACAAATATGGGAATCGCGAAAAGATTTAGTTTGAAGTCGTTTCGATGAGAACCCGGGCGGGTGCTCCATCTCCGCCCTCTATTCTCAACGGCAAACAATATATCCTGCAAGGGCCAACTGGAGCGTCGAACAGGTTCAGTCCTTCCACAATGAAAGCGCCCGAGGACAACAGAAGATGGTGAACCGGCGCACATTCATCATCACACCTGTCCACGGACAGGTAGTCGATACCGACAAGTTTCACACCCCGTTCTATCAGTAACTCAGCGCCATCATAAGTAATGTATGTATAATTATTGCTAAACGCTTGTTCTCGAAGTTTTAAGCTGTTATTCGTCTTGAAAAATACCCGTGTTTCATCGGTTAATGCTGATTCTTCAAGGACTCGACGGTCAATGGCGTTAATGCCCCTCATGTCAAGGACAACTCCGGGGCCGATCATTATTTCTAAGGCCATGGAATCAATAGTCGCCTCACTATCCACATAATGCGCAGGGGCGTCTACATGGGTACCTGTGTGAGTAGTCAAGGACAATAACGAAAGGTTAAATTTGTCGCCTTGCTTTCGGGAAAACACTGGTCTAATGGAAACAGTCGGATCCCCGGGGAAACTCAGCATCCCTGTCTTCAATGTTAAACTAACGTCAAATATGGCCATCTAATTACGGTCGAAATGACATGAATCAAATGTTCCTTTGATGACACCCACATAAAAGCAGACACGGTCCGCAACGGTTAGATCAACTTATTCAGGGAGCGTCAAAAGCGTTTTGAATAATCTCAATATCTGGATCAGCCCCCAAGGTGACTATCACAACGTCAAACCTCATGGGTGAATCTATATCCTTGTTAATTATATAGAACTTGGCGGCTTTTATTACTCTTTTGATTTTGCGCTGATCAAGAGTAAAAAGAGGATTTAACGCCTCCTGTGAATGACGGGAGCGAACCTCAACAAAAACGAGGTCTTCTCCATGTCTCGCAATAAGGTCGATCTCTCCTAATTTACAGAAATAATTTCTGGCCACAATTTTGTAGCCAAGCTCTCCCAACCTCTGTTCGGCCAGAAGCTCCGCCCGGGCGCCTCGAGCCCGGGTCGGGAGCGAAGGGCCTGTTTCATTGTTTGAGCCAGTGATAATTTAATGCCTCTCATTCATCATTTTTTCATGTAGCCTTTTCGCCTGAAGCGAAAACGCCTCCAGCCTTGCTTCAATAATCTGTGGGAACGCGTTCCCATCAGTCTCTATCGCAAGGAATGGCAGCTTCCGGTCAAGGCTGTTGAATATCGGATTGTTCAAGTTTGGCCTGGAACCATTATTGCCCATTGACACAAGTTTTTCACCCACCGTGAATTTTTCAGACAGGATTGCTTCGGCGACCCTTGTAGGCATACAACCGAATGGGCCTATTGAGATAATTCCACAAGCTGGGTGCAGGATTTCATGGAGCGCTGCCCCTACCGTAAGGATAGCCTCTCCAGTGAGGTTTGGAGATATGTAGCGTTCTCCAGCTTTAATAAGATCATCAACCTCAAGGATCTCGTTGAAAAATAAACCTGAGGGTTCAAACAATTTCCTAACCTTCCTGTCAAAATGTCTCTTGACGAAATAACGAATCCAGAAAGGAATATCTTTGGAATCTCCTTCAATCCCGGTTTTGATAAGCCAATCAACATATTTGATCCATTCACTCGTCTGGGACGTGCGGACGATAAAGCCGCGATCCGACATCTTTTCGACAAGCCTTTGTAAAGAAATAGGATCGTTCCTGACGTAAATTTCACCTATTAACGATATCTTTGGTATCTCCTCATAAGGCGCCTTAAGTGGAATTTTTGACAAAACAACGGCAGACATGCCGATCTGTCGCTTAATTTCTCTCCATGATTTATGAATAACGTTTACAAGAGTGTTCCACTCTTTGAAAAAGATTTCCAGACCGGATTCACGATCTTTAGCCGCAGCCATAATCGTGGACCATATCTCGTACATGACGTCGCCCACAAGTATCGCCCGCCACGCGGGCAGGGTAAATCTATCACCAAGTCCCATGTATCCATTGGATGCGTTAAGAGTCAGGACTGCGGCGTTGGGGATCTCGTGGCGCTCAATCAACCTTCTGGAAAAAACATTGTATTGACCGAAACGGCACGGGCCGGCCGCCCCAGGCATAAAATAGGCTGTAATCTCGTCCTTCGGCCTAACCTTCCAGAAATAGTTCAACATGGATCCGACAGTCGTCTGCAGTGGCAAGCACTCTTTACATGTTGAGTTTCCACGACCTATTTTCAGGACTTCTTCATCCGCCGGAGGCAAGCCATAGGCGTTTATCCCAACCTTTTCAAAGGTTTTGACGAGCGCCTGGTGAGCGAATCTGCCCATAGCCGGCAAGACCACACGAACTTTCGGATCGTTCAAAGGGTAGCTCTTACCATCTGGAGTTATTACACATGGTTTTCCATTTACCATGCCAGTAGAGGCAGCCTTAAAATCTTTACGAAGGGCCATGATTTTTTGCTGACTTTGGAGTTCCCTATAGTAATGGACAATGTCCAGAAAGGCCTCAATTCTGGTTTCCAACCCCGCGTCAGCGGTATGGCTGTCCAACTCCAGCGTTAGAGAAGGTTTTCTACCCATCTCATCCCTGAAGTACCCCACAACAAAAGAGTCTGGACCGCAGGAAAAATTACTTATAAAAACTCCAAAAAGTTGAGGATGATTTTTCACAAATCTGCCGGCCTTGAGAATCATTCTTCCCATGGACCAGTACATGGTCGCCTCATCGTCCATGCTCTGATCTTCAAAAGGCAGCATGTCAAAAGGTAGTATGCGATACCCTCTGGAAGCCAATTTCGCAGGGATCCCCTTGTTGGCTTCTGATGTAAAGGCGTTATAAGGTCTGCCGAATAATACAATCGTAGTGATATCGGGAGAGGCTTCGATCTCTTTCAAGATCTCAGCGCCTTTTGCCCTGAGCTTCGCCTTAAAGCCGTCCTGAGCCTCAACAGCGGCCTGAAAAGCCCTCAGGCCATCGGCTTTGCTTTTGCCCAGCCCAGTGGCGATGCCTACGAAATCATTCTTGCAAGATTGCAAACCACGACTCATGTTCAGAAATGGTCGCAAAACTTTTTTTGATTTAACCTGTTCGAACGCAGTTGAAAGGTAGAAACCTTCACCTTGAACAAACACGCATGTGCATGTGTTTGGGTCTTCTTTATCAGTCGGAATGCCCCGGATAAGTGGCAGAAACAAAATATCCGGGTCTTTTTGAACAAGGTTGGACATGTATCCGTGAGCTATCTCCACTGGAAAACAGAAAGCGGCTCCCTTCTGATCGCCTCCCTCGGGATCTATCTTATCTGGTAGGACTACACGATATCCGAGTTCATCAAAGAACCTATTAAAG
>JAJYDQ010000125.1 GCA_021777225.1 Deltaproteobacteria bacterium | reverse complement strand
CGGGCGCCCTTATGGCAGGCGCCGACAATTCAATACATCCTGACATGCTTTACTGGACAACTTCGGGAGAAGTCATTCTCATGGCGGTTATAGGCGGCATAGGCCAATTCTTTGGGCCATTCGTCGGAGCTGCAGTGATCATCATAATCCAGGATTATGTCGGGGCACGTACTGAGTATTGGTCGCTAATCATAGGCTTGGTCATGATGACAATGGTCATCCTGTTTCCTCTGGGCCTGGTAGGTGAGATTCAGTCTTTACGAATACGTCTTATGTCTGGCGAGAGGAGCCGGGGTTAGAATGGACGCTATTTTAGAGCTTGATTCTGTGACTAAGTCGTTCGGTGGCTTACGGGTCACATCAGGAGTGAGTTTTATGGTTGAGCGGGGAAGCATATCCGCAATTATTGGCCCAAACGGGGCCGGTAAAACATCCCTGTTTAATGAGATCACAGGTTACCTTAAGCCGGACAGTGGCAGGATAATTTTTCAGGGTGAAGAGACTACGAATCTCAGCACACGTGAAATTGTGGCCCGTGGTATGGGGCGGGCGTTTCAGGTCACATCATTTTTCCCCGAAGAGACTGTGCTGGACAACGTTCGTGTGGCCTGTCTATCCCGAATGAACTTGACCCGAAAAACTATTAAAAGTGTTTCCAGATTCACGGAAGCCACTGACAGAGCCTTTGGCGTCCTTGAAAGCCTGGGTCTCGCTAAACAGGCGGAACGACCGGCCTTTGAACTGGCTCATGGCGATCAAAAACTGCTGGATATCGGGATCGCCCTGGGAGTTGAACCCAAAATGCTGCTTCTGGACGAGCCCACTGCGGGTATGTCCCCCGAAGAACGACAGCTCACTCGAAAGTTGATCCAAAAGCTGTGGAAAGAATTTAATCTCACCCTGCTGTTTATCGAGCACGATATGGACACGGTCTTCGGCATCGCCCAGATCGTTAGGGTCCTTCAGATGGGAAGGTTACTGGCTGAGGGAACTCCGGAAGAAATTAGGAACAATCCGGAAGTAATAACAGCGTATCTTGGTGAGGAGGTCTCTTGAACTATATCCTCGAAGTAGATGGCGTGAATACGTTTTACGGACGGAGCCACATCCTTTTTGATGTAAGTCTTTCCGTGGCCCCAGGTGAGACGGTCTGCCTCATGGGCCGGAACGGGGCCGGTAAAACAACTACATTTCGATCGATAATGGGGCTTACTCCTCCGAAAAGTGGAAAAGTGATTTTCAAGGATAAAGATTGCACCGGGGCGCCGTCGTTCAGAATGGCTCGCATGGGGATGGGGTTCGTCCCCGAAGATCGTCGTATTTTCGGACCATTGACTGTTCAGGAAAACCTTGAACTCGGAAAGATATCTGCCAGGACTGGCCGATGGTCCATGGATACGGTCCTGGACAGGTTCCCGATACTGCAGCACTGCAAGGACAGATTAGGAGGCTCTCTTTCCGGCGGAGAGCAGCAGATGTTGACTATAGCCAGAGCCCTTATGGGAAACCCCGAACTGTTGGTATTGGATGAACCCACAGAAGGACTTGCCCCAGTCATAGTATCGGTTTTGAAGGACCTCATAATGGGACTGAAGGTTGCTGATACCACCATACTGCTTTCAGAACAGAATATCCGGTTCGCGATGGGGGTTTCAGACCGTGTGGTCGTAATTGACAAGGGGCATGTGGTTTACACAGGGACAATTGAAGAATTCAGGGACCAGGAGACGGTCCATAAGAAATACCTAGCCGTATAGTTGTATCGGCGCCGTAAAACTCAGGAAGGTAGAAGGCAAATGGCCAAAATAAATGTTTTTCAGACTACACCCAGAATAATTATGGGAGCAGGCGCTTCCAACCAGATCGCAGATGAACTCAGAAGATTGTCGGCCAATAGAGTGATGATCATAACCGATCCCGGCCTGGTTAAAGCCGGTATCGCCGACCGTTTCAGGAAGATATTGACCGACGCTGGTTGTTCCGTGAGCTTCTTTGACAGTGTCGAGCCCGACCCCCCTTTTGAGGTGGCGTCCAGGGCAGCGCAGGATACCGTTAACGCCGGCGCGGAAATCATACTGGGAATTGGGGGCGGTTCATCGTTGGATATAGCCAAGGTAGCCTCAATACTGGTTACGAATAAGGAACCGGTCAGTTCATATTTCGGTGTAGACACTGTCCCCACCCCCGGATTGAAGACGATCCTTGTTCCTACCACCGCTGGCACGGGTAGCGAGGTAACTCCGATCGCCATACTTTCAGATCACCATGAAAAGCTTAAAAAGGGAATCGTGAGTCCATACCTTTTCCCGTCCGTAGCCATTTTAGACGCTGAATTGACCATCGGCTTACCTTCGGCTGTCACTGCGGCAACTGGTATGGATGCCCTGATTCATGCCGTGGAAGCCTTCACTTCCAGGAACGCGAGTTCGTTTACCGACATGCTTGCACAGCAAGCCATGACGTTAATTACAAGGAACATCCGCACGGCATTCGCCAACGGGTCCAACATTGAAGCCAGATCCAACATGCTCGAGGGCAGCCTCCTCGCAGGAATGGCGTTTGCCAACGCCGGTGTGACAGCGGTGCACGCATTTGCGTATCCGATAGGAGCTGAATTCCATATACCTCACGGAGTGGCGAACAGCATCATGCTTTCACCGGTTATGGAATTCAACATGCTCGGCGCCCTTCCCAAATTCGCTCAAATGGCGCGATTTTTCGGGGAAAACACTAGCGGTTTGGGTGAACGGGCGTCCGCCGTCGCGGCTGCTAAATATCTCCGCACTTTGGCTGACGACCTGAATATCCCAAAATCGTTGAGCGAATTCGGAGTCAAGGATGAAGATATTCCTTCTTTAGCGAGCGGGGTAATGAAGGTTACCCGGATTTTGGCAAACAACCCAAGAGATCTCAGGCTGGAAGACGCTGAAGAAATTTATCGTCGCGTGCTTTAGGGATAATTCCCGCCACTGTTTGACAATCACTTCAGCCCAAGAGGCTAATTTGTAGACACCGGTTCAAGACTGCCAGGGATTGGGAGTGTGATCCATGTTTGGCTTTTACAATATGGTTTTAAGAGTTGATGCTACTCATAAAAGTTTTGATCTGAAAATAATTTCCGATGGCGTTTTACGACAAACTCTCGGAGGAAAAGGGCTGGCTGCCCACTTGCTTTTATTGCACAATCCTCCTCGAGTTGATCCTTTGGCGCCTGAAAATCACCTCATTATTGCCTCCGGTCCGGTTAGTGGCACAGGAATTTGGGGATCGTGCCGGCACGGAATTTATACCAAGTCTCCTCAAACAGGATACTACTCCGAATCCTATTCGGGTGGGACAGTTGGCGATTACATCGCTTCAACAGGCTTTGACGCCGTTATGATACATGGGGCAAGCGAAAAACCAATATGGCTTGAAGTTTCCGCGAAGACTGTGCGTTTTCATCCGGCTGACGACCTGTGGGGATTGGAAACATACCAAACCGAGGATCGTGTTAAGGCATGGATCAAAGAGAACAGACCCGAGGCCAGGTCGTGTGGAGTTGTAGTTATCGGCCCGGCCGGTGAAAACACGGTCAGTTTTGCGGTGATAGAAAATGACTATTGGAGGTCTGCCGGACGTACAGGCATCGGATCAGTGATGGGCTCCAAAAAGATCAAGGCCATCGCCTTTTGGGGTGACTGCAAAAAGGAACTTGCCGATGCCGCTTTGACAAAAACTTTCGTTAAGGATATCGCTCAAACATCTAAAGACAACCCCGGTGTAAAAGCCTACAAAAGTATGGGCACGCCCATGATGGTTGACATCATGAATAACGTGGGGAGCTTCCCGACCCGTTACTGGCAAAAGGGAACCTCTGAACATCGAGAGAATATTAACGCCGCGGCGCTGCACAGCCACTGCGAGGTCAAAGCACACGCTTGCCGGAAATGCTTTATATCATGTGGACGGCTGGCGACTGTTAAAGAGGGCCGCCACAAGGGACTGACTATCGAAGGCCCTGAATACGAGACTATTTACGCTTTTGGTGGTTTGTGCGAGGTAGATTCAATTGAAGAAATTGTTTATCTCAACGACCTGTGTGATCGACTGGGTCTGGACACGATGAGCGCCGGCAATCTGGCTGCGCTTACCATAGAAGCCTCCCGACAGAATAAAATAGACTATAGGATCGATTATGGAGAAGTAGACAGGATTGCGGAACTTTTGAACGACATTGCCTATCGTCGTGGCATTGGGGCCACCCTGGCCAACGGTATAAAATCCGTCGCAAAAGCTTGGGGAATGGAAGATCAGGCAATCCATGTAAAAGGATTGGAACCAGCCGGATATGACCCACGTATTCTCAAAGGTATGGGATTGGCGTACGGCACGTCGGATCGCGGCGCTTGTCATCTCCGATCCACTTTTTACAAACCAGAATTATCTAAAATGATCGACCCTGAACAAATTTCCGGGAAAGCCCGGATGTTTGTGGAATGGGAGGATCGACTCACTATTTTTGACGCTCTTATTCTTTGTCGTTTCTATCGGGACATATACCAGTGGGAAGAACTGTCTACAATGATCAAGGGAGTCACAGGGCTTGATTTGACTCAAGAGGCCATGAAATCCATCGCCAGGACAGTTACGGACGGCGCTCGACGATTCAATTTGCAGGAGGGACTAGTTCCAGCAGAGGACATGCTGCCCAAACGCTTCACGACAGAGGCCCTCCCGGAAACTGGAAAGATTATTACTGAAGAACAGATGCGGCTGCTCCTGGCCGACTATTACCATGAGCGTGGCTGGGACGAACAGGGTAGGCCTCCCGAGAAAACGGCTTGAGTTCATGCATTTGGTTACAATGAAAGGATCATGATGGGGCTGAAGACGGCTGATCAGTATCTTGACTCGTTGAAAACACTAAAAGTTGAAGCTCATGTGCTCGGCATAAAAACCGATGAGCCGGGGCGTCATGGACTTGTAGCGCCTTCCCGGCAGGCAGTGGCGTTCACATACGATGCGGCTCACAATCCCGAAAGCCGGGAAACTCTTCGAGCTGTTTCACATCTATGCAAAGACGAGGTCAACAGATTCACTCACCTTCATCAGAGCACCGAAGACCTTGTCAAAAAGATAAAAATGCAGCGATATTGCGGGGCCATGACGGGCTGTTGTTTCCAGCGCTGCGTCGGGCTGGATGCGGCCAACGCCATCTACAGCACGACTTTTGATTGTGACCGTAAACACGAAACCCACTTTCATGATCGCTTCCGTGACTATTGGAGTTGGATTCAGAAAGAAGACCTCGTGGTAGACGGAGCAATGACCGATCCAAAAGGTGACCGCAGCCGGAGGCCCGCGGACCAGTTGGACCCGGACCTTTTCCTGAGGGTGAAAGAACGAAAATCGGGTGGAGTAGTAATCAGCGGGGCAAAGCTCCACCAGACCGGCATGCTCAATTCTCACGAGATCCTTATAATGCCCACCATGAGCATGCGGCCAGGCGAGGAGCCATGGGCAATCTGTTGCGCTATTCCAGTAGATACCTCTGGCCTGCGCTATATCTATGGCAGGCAGGCAAGCGACACTCGAAAACTTGAACGTGACACGTTTGATGTCGGCAATCCCATATTCGGCGGACAGGAGGTAATGACAGTTTTCGAGGATGTATTCGTTCCCGAAGAGCGCATATTTCTCGATGGTCAGGTTGATTTTGCGGGAACTCTGGTAGAGCGTTTTGCATCCTACCATCGACAGAGTTACGGTGGCTGCAAAGTTGGAGTTGGCGATGTCCTCATCGGCGCTACCGAATTGATCGCACGCATGAACGGAGCGGAAAAGGCCTCTCACGTGAGAGAAAAGATTGTGGAGATGATCCACCTCAATGAGACACTCTATTGTTGTGGTCTTGCATGTTCTAGTCAGGGGTACCCTACCCCTGCCGGCAATTTTCAGGTTGATCTGCTTCTTGCAAATGTCTGTAAGCTTAACGTCACCCGATTCCCCTACGAGATAGCTCGCCTTGCAACCGACATCGCCGGTGGCCTGCTTGGAACCATGCCCTCAGCCGTGGATTTGAACGACCCTGAGATCGGGCCTTACATCAGGAAGTACCTTGCAGCTAGCCCGGATTACAACGTGCTGGATCGTATGAAAGTCTTAAGACTCATTGAGAACCTCACCATTGGAGCCGGAGCTGTAGGTTACCTGGTGGAATCCATGCATGGGGCCGGACCACCGGCGGCCCAAAGGATCATGATAGGCAGGCAGGCCGAACTCGATGGAAAGGTGGCGCGGGCAGCGAGTCTCCTCTCGATACCGGAAGAATTGCCGTCTTCTTGAAAGCGCTCCGTAAACCTCATGGAAGGTTTTGGATTTAGGCTCCTACCAACTGGAACGAACCATAATATCTATCGTCATCCGAATGAACTATCATTTTTAATCTGTCCCGAGCCTGCCCTACCTTTTGGGGAAGTTTCCAGTCAATTTCAAAAATTGAGTGGCTGTTTTGGGGGGAAGTTCTCTAAAAATCCTTCCTGATTCACTAATATTTTCTTATTAAGTGGACTTCGACCTGTGACCGGTTAAAATCATCATAGGGACGTATTTATTCTGGTTTCCTGATCAATGTAACCGGAATCTGCTTCCAGAATTGGCGGCTTGAGAGCCTAGATTGCCGAATTCGAGGTTAGACAG
>JAJYDQ010000124.1 GCA_021777225.1 Deltaproteobacteria bacterium | reverse complement strand
GGACAGCTTCTACGTAAACGAAGATATTGGATTATTCATAGTCGCCGATGGCATGGGAGGACATAATGCCGGGGAGGTGGCGAGTTCTATCGCTGTAACGGGTGTATCGAACCTTATCGAAGGTGGCATTGCGTCTGCGAAAGACCCAGTTGAGCTTGTTAGACAGGGAATGTCAAACGCAAATGAGACAATTCTTAAAAACTCGATGAACAACACGGCTTGGAGTGAAATGGGAACCACCTTGCTAGTGGCTCTGTTTACGAACCACAACCTTGTGATCGGGCATGTTGGTGATAGTCGGGCTTATTCGATCGGGAAAGGCCAAATAAGACAACTCACCCAGGATCATACTTTCGTAGCTGAATGGCTTAGAGAAGGACGTATAACCAAAGAGCAAGCTCGTAGGCACCATCAACGGCACGGGCTTACTGAAGCTCTTGGCGTGATGAAAGATGTGGAACCTGAAATAACGGTTTTGCCGTGGGAAGTTCTCAAATGTTTGCTTCTATGTTCCGACGGGCTCACTGAAATGATCGAAGATGACGAAATCCTCGCTATTATTGATTCCACCGGCAACCCTCAGCAGGCTTGCGCAAACCTCGTCGCAACGGCTAATCAGAAAGGTGGACGGGACAACATAACCGTAATCCTGGTTTGTCCCAATGAGTAATGTGTGTTACCTAGAGCCGGTAACCCATGCCCACATTTATAAAGACTTATCCACGGCAAGTCAGTCCCATTTGTCTCCACGAGCTGCGATTACCACGCTCCATCCCTCCGACTCTACAGTGCGATTCGTGAAAGTCTTCTTTTCAGGGTTGACCAACAACAATCTGTCCACCGTCAGGAAAACGGGATGAGATCGAGTTGGGACTACCAAATACACTTATCTTCTAGCGCCACTGAGTTTAGCGCCGTTCAAATTTGTTCCGCTCAAATTTGCGCCCGTCAAGTCCGCATCCGTAAGATCAGCTCCTTGAAGGTTTGCCCCCGAAAGGTTTGCTCCCAATAAGTCTGTCCCAGACAAATCGGCTCCAGTTAGATTCACTCCCGACAAATCTGCGCCCGCAAGCTGTGCGCCAGGCAACTCAGCCCAAGAAATGTCCGCATTGAAAAGATCAGCCCCATTTAATCTTGTCCCTGCCAGAATTGCGCCTGATAAGTTTGCGCTAGTCAGGTCCGCCCCGGATAGATCAGATCTGGACAGCTCCACTGCCGACATTGCGGCCCTTCTAAGTTTCGTTCCCAAAAGTGAAGCTCCAGCAATGTTGGCAAATGGGAGACGGGCATTTGAAAGATTGGCCCCGGACAGGACTGTCCTGGACAAATCAGCCTCCGACAAGTTTGCCCTGGAAAGATCAGCGCTGTGCAGATTTGCTCCATATAAATTAGCCTTTGTTAGATTAGCCTCAACTAGCCTGGCTGACATGAATCTGGCGCCGAGCAAATTAGCGCATGTGAGGTCTGCAGTTGACAAGTTGGCCCTATCTAACACAGCGACAGTCAGATGAGCCCTATCCAATTTAGCTCCTGAAAGATTTGCATCCGACAAGTCTGCTGAATTCAGTTTGGCGCCCGATAAGTTTAACAAAGATAAATCAGCCCCCTTTAGATCAGCGAACGATAAATCAACCTGGCCCTCTACAGCGAGTCTGACCACTTCTCTAAGAGAATCCGCTGCGGCGCTAAATATGTAATCCGTTCCGGCAATGCTCCTAATCCCAATTCTTTCCAACATGCTCCATACTCCCATACCCGTCGATTCGACCCTTTTAATATATCCACTGCGGAACCGACGCTCAAACATAGGATCCTGGATATTTTTTTGAAATCACTAGTTTCATCTATCCAAAATGAAAGCTAGAAGTTATGTCAGGGTTAATTGTTTGCGCCGGAATGGAAATCAAGAAGCCAATTTCGATGTCTTTGCGTCCAATCAGAAAACAAGGCCTACCTGGAGAAAGCCCCCATCCATGGCCGTGTCGAACATACGAACGTCGCTAGATTTTCTTTTGTACGTGACATATCTGTAACCACCCTTTAAAAAACCCCAGCGATTGCTGTTCATTGGTATACTATACTTCAAGGCGGTTTCAGCTTCTACCGCGAAAGCGTCGTCTCCAAAAGCCGCTCCAGCGATGCATTTCAAGGAAAGATTCGCTCCATTGGAGGTGTTTTTTAAGCATTTTTCGAATTCAATCCCAGCCATACCCATGTTGAGGTCATTATCCATAGTGTTCCCGCCCATCCCTGCTTGCATTTGCATGGCCTTTATTCTTTCGTTCACCCTAACGTAGTCGCCAAAGACGCTGATCTTCGAAGATTTGGCGTGAACAACATCATAAATTAACCCGAGGCGCTGCTCAAGACGTTCCCATTCCATACTGACGTCTTGGCCGACATTGTAAAGAGTGTTTCCAAACACAAAGGATTTTCCGGCTTGCCCTGAACCCATCATCCACATTGGCATGACAGAGTACCGTAGGCCCCATTTGGGTCTGAACATGTAGTGCGCCATGAAAGAATTCATCACGCCATGGTCGGAAAGACCCAAATCCGCGTTCATGTCTATATCGTCTAAGCCGTAGTATCCCTGAGACATTCCGGTCGAAAACCGCACTTTACCTTTTGTTCTAGCGAAGAAACTGTCAGCAGACAGCTCCCATCCGGTCATGTGTCCCATTGGAAGGGAACATTCCGCTCTTTGCCCCAACCCCTCAGTAATTACGCGCTCCTCTCCAAAGGGTCGACATTTAATTATCTTCCGTGGCTCGATCTTTGAGTTGGAGTAGTAAGATGTGACGGGAGCTGAATGCAATATCCCGTGGTTACTGTGTGAAGCATCCTGGTAGTTGTCCCAAGCGTACAAAAACGAGGTGAAAACCATCAGCATAAGAATTAGACATACCAATAGCGTTTGGGTTATTCTCAACATACCCGCCCTCCAAGAACGTAATTGGGTTGGAATTTACCTTGAGATTTGTAAATGTCAACAAAAAAGTTATTTATCGAGATGTTATTTAATTAACTTAATCTAATATATAGCGTTTGGGTTAGCAACACATTGTAACATATCTATATCATTAGATGTTATAGTTAGTGAACATATGGCTCAGTTTTCGTATTGCGAATTATGGGATTTTACTTGAGATGCGCTTTACTTTACTTAAGATGGGAATTAAAAGATTAATAATCGAGTAGTCTACAAAGACTGTCAAGATGTAAACAATCCATGAGAAGGAGGAATTCTCAAATGAAAAACAGGCTCAGTATCGTTGCAATTGGCGCCGTGACGCTATGCGCAACCATTGCATTGATTGCAGCGACCCCTGTTCAGGCCATGGATAAGAGCGACACAAAGAGCATGATGTCCGATGGTATGATGAAAATGCAAACCGGCATGATGGACTGCTGCCAAAAAATGATGGATGGCGCCAAGAAAATCCAGGAAGCCACAAAAATGATTCAGGAGAAAAAGGACACCGCCAAGGCCGAAATGATGATGAAAGACGGTGAGCAGATGATGCTCGAAGGTCAGAAAATGATGGTTGACCAGGCCAAAGAAAAGATGGCGGGCAACGAAAAAATGATGGAAGACGCCGACAAGATGCTCAAAGCCCAGAAAATAAATGAGGATGAAGCTAAAGAAAAGATGGCGAGTAACCGTAAAATGATGGAAAAGATGAAATCCATGATGGGATGCTGCAATGATATGATGGAAGGCTGCAAGATGATGCGGCAGGGCACGACTATGATGGGAGAACAAAAGCTCCCTGAAGCGCAGAAAATGATTTCCGAAGGCCACATAAAAATGGAACAGGCGGCCAAGAAAATCGAGGCGGAACAACCGGCTGCAAAAGCAAAGTGAGACATGTAAAACCGAATCCATTTTTCTGCCTTAAGAATTCGGCAACCAGGCAATTCAATATCTCCCGCTGTCTTGAGGCGGAAAAATCACTTTGAAATGGAAGGAGAAGTCCGTTGAGAAATTTAATAATTGTGATCGCGTTGGCAATGTTTATTGGGGCCGCTTTTACAGTCATGGCAGGGCAAGCCCAAATCGGGGCGGAGATCGACCAAGCTTGGGCATTGGTGATGAAACAACAGAAGGAGCAGGAAGCCAAATGGAAGGCGCTGGATGATGAAGCCGCCAGACTTCTTGACCACAAAAGCAAAAGCATGGGCGAATCGAAAAACAAAACAAAATGATTTAAGCCATAATGGTTCAACTGACTAAACTGAATGGCAACTGGGTGGGATTAAAAGAGGACCGATCCATGAACGACACTGGTTCAATCGTTGGGAGGCCAATCCGAAAAATATCGCTGATCAGAATTGTGATTGTCACTATGGGTTTCGTCACTTGCATGTACGGTCTGAGTCCGATAACCGCCCTGGCTGAAGGACCCCACAGTATGTCTCACCCAGACAAAAGCGCTGCAGGGACTGGAACAAAGAGTGAACCGCCCATGGATATGGACATGAGTTCCGGGGAGATGTCCCCGAACATGAACATGACTCCCTCAGCCCTTCCAGCCGCCCCACCCCCTGTTCGTTATGTAATGTCTCCGGAAGCCAAGACGCTAGCAGAAGTACAAACCACGCCTGTCAAAAGAGCTAGGGCCTTTAAGAAATTGCGGTTGGTGGGGATGGTCTTCGACGCTGAAACCAGAGTAGCCACTCTGACAGCCCGTATCGCAGGTCGACTGGATCAGGTTTACATAGATTTCACGGGTGTGAAGGTTAAAAAGGGCGATCCAATGGTGACCATCTGGAGCCCAACACTTATTAAAAGTCAGGTTGAGTTATTTGAGAGTATCAAGAGCGGAGACACTGAAGGAATCATTCATGGCGCCGAAGAAAAACTCATGCAATACGGTCTCACGGAAGAGCAAGTCAAACGCATTAGGGAAAGCAAAAAACCCGACCTTTATATAACATTGCGAGCGCCTATTGGTGGCGTGGTAATGAAAAAGAACGCTATTCTGGGCCAGTTCGTTAAGGAGGGACAGGAAATGTTTGTGATTAACGACCTGTCCCATGTTTGGGTCCAACTGGACGCCTACGAACGAAACATGCCGTGGATCAGATACGGCCAAAATGTAACTTTTACAACCGCAGCGGTCCCCGGAAAGACATACGGCGGCAAGATCATTTTCATAGATCCCGTCCTGAACATGAACACACGAACTGTTAATGTCAGGGTTGACGCGGCAAATCCCGAGTTTGAACTGAAACCACACATGTTCGTCAACGCCGTGATTCAAGTTGAGGTCGACAACGCTGGAAATGTAATCAATTCCGACTGGGCTGGGAAATATATCTGCCCTTTTCATCCAAACGAAGTCAGTTCAGTCCCCGGAATCTGCCCCGAGAGCAAACAGCCTTTGCGGCCCGCGAGCGCATACGGCTATTCTGAGGCCACGCATCCCCAACTTCCTTTGGTGATACCTGAAACCGCTGTTCTTTACACCGGGAAACGGTCTCTGGTTTATGTCGATATTCCCGATCAAAATCAGCCTACTTACGAACAAAGAGAAGTCACCCTGGGCCCCAAAGCTGGAGATGGATATGTAATTTATCGCGGGCTCGAAGAAGGAGAACATGTCGTCACCAAGGGCAATTTTCAAATCGACAGTTCTGTTCAAATACTTGGCGAACCCAGCATGATGAACCCCTTCCAGCCTGAAACCAAGGGTTCAGCTTACTCCTCCGAGGCGACTCCTGAAACTACTTCTGTTCCCCGTGCCACTCATCGAGAGAAACGGGAGGAAACAAACTCTGTCATTCAAAAGCCAGCCCCCGAAATTTCACCTGACCCACATGCGTCCCACGGTACAGGAGGGCGCTGATGGCAATGGACGATCCCGAAAATGAAATTGTAGCGACAACTTTCTTTTCCAAAATGATGCGCTTTTGGATACAGCAAAAACTGCTTGTATTCATAGTGATACTCGCTGTTGTGCTTGTAGGCCTGGTGGTAGCTCCCTTTGATTGGGACATATCCGTCCTCCCCAGAAACCCTGTGCCTGTAGACGCTATCCCCGATGTCGGCGAGAACCAGCAAATTGTATTCACTACTTGGGAAGGCCGTTCGGCAAGGGATATAGAGGACCAAATAACCTATCCTCTGACGGTTTCACTGTTCGGTATTCCAGGGGTCAAGGATATCAGGAGTTACTCATATTTCGGTTTTTCGACAATATATGTAGTTTTCGAAGATAATATCGAATTCTATTGGTCGCGAACCCGGATATTGGAACGGCTTAGTTCTCTGCAACCTGGGTCACTTCCTCTGGGAGTTCAGCCTGTTCTCGGGCCGGACGCTACTGCTGTTGGACAGGTCTTTTGGTACACGGTTGAGGGCAGAGAATTCGGGCTGGATGAACTTAGGACCGCTCAGGATTGGTATGTTCGGTATCTCCTGCAATCGGCAAAAGGCGTAAGTGAAGTAGCGTCTGTGGGAGGATACGTCAAGGAATACCAGGTTGACGTCAATCCGAATGCTTTAAGGGCAAATGGGGTAACCCTGATGGACGTCTTCACAGCGGTTCAGCGATCCAATCTTGATGTTGGGGCAAAAACTATTGAACTTAACAACTCAGATTATGTGATCCGTGGATTGGGCTTCATCAAGTCGGTTCATGACCTCGAAAAAGCGGTGGTAAAGGTAAACGAAAACGTACCCCTCTACGTAAGCGATGTG
>JAJYDQ010000045.1 GCA_021777225.1 Deltaproteobacteria bacterium | reverse complement strand
TTTAAAGCGTGTCTGTATGTTAACATGAGCCCGCAACCCGCGCATGACCTTGTTCCCGGAAGGATCATTTCCGTCTTCGGTAATTGTTTAATGGAAGTTGTCGCCATTGCAAATTGTCCTAAAAAAGTATTTCAATGTTTTTGATTTGGCAGTCAAGATCTCACGATAGGATGATTATCCCTTATCTATTCCCGCACATCCAACCAACAGTGGTGAGCTGGACCCTTTACACATTTGAGGGTCGCCTCAGCCAGTTGTTCCGGTCTGACATCTCTTCCTCCCAGACCAACAACATAAGAAGATATTTCCGGTCTGGATTTAGATTCGTACATCGCCGCTTTTGTATCCATAGCCAAAGCGCCCTGATATCCGTAACTCACGTCCTTTTCAAAAAAAATGGCGGTCCTAACACCCGACAGGGAGTCAATCATTCGTGACGAAGGAAAAGGCCTGTAAACCCTGACACCTACTACGCCAGCTTTGATGCCGTCGTTTCTCAGTTGATCCGCTGCGACGGTACATTCCGAAGCTAGCGACCCCATGCTCACGATTGCGTGATCAGCGTCGTCCATACGATAACTCCAGGCGGAACCGCCCCAACTCCGTCCAAATATATCTGCAAATTCATTGTCAACGGCTTGAATGGTTTGAAGTGAACCTAGAATATCCCGTTGCAAGCGATATCTGAATTCCATATAACCCGGCATTAGAACGCCATTTGCGTTGGGACGGGGGTCACTTAAAATGAGAGGATTGAGATTCATTGGGGTTTTCCCATCAATGCCCGATCTGTCTTCCATGGAAGGCAAGAACCGATCAACCTCATCTTGGGATGGAACATCTACAGGGGTGCTCGCATGGGAGAGAATAAACCCGTCGTAACATACCATCACAGGAATTTGGATTAGCTCCGAAATCCTGTATGCCTGTATCATAGTGTCCAGGACTTCCTGGGAATTTCTGCAATATAGCTGAATCCAGCCAGTATCGCGTTGCGCTATTGTGTCCTGCTGATCATTCAGAATGGTCCATGGCGCTCCAACGCCGCGGTTGACGCACGCCATGACAATTGGGACCCTGCTCCCCGCTGCCCAATGCAACATCTCATGCATGTACAGGAGTCCGTTTGCGCTGGTCGCAGTAAACACCCTCGCCCCCACCTGAGATGCCGCTACAACCGAAGCTAAAGCCGAATGTTCGCTTTCAACCGTGATGTACTCCGCCTTCAGTTCCCCGCTTTCCACCATTGCCGCCAATTCTTCGGTCACAGGCGTTTGTGGAGTTATCGGGTAAGCCGAAACCACCTGCACACGACACAATTTCGCAGCGATAGCCGCTGCCGTGTTAGCCGTAATTATTTCTATTTGCCCCATTGATATAACCTGTCATTCATTTTGTGAACGTTGGAAGTATAGAATCACTTTTTATCGAGCATTTCTATGGCTTTTCTTGGGCATTCCTCAGCACATATACCGCAACCTTTACAGTAGGTTAAATTGATTTGAAGAGGAAAGGATGAGGATATGACACCATCTGGGCAATAAAGCCAGCATAATAGGCAAGAATCCTTTTGGGAACACTTCTCGTGGTCTACTTTCGGAGTTTGAGACCGCCAATCACCCGTCTTGCCCGCTTCACCTTCCGCCGGTGTTGAAAAGGTCCGAAGTGGAATAGAATTTTCTGACAAGATTTTCTCCTTATGAAGATCAAATCCTTTAAAATTTAGATTTCAGAACTGAATTTAAAGATACCTATCCTTGGGCCACGGCCGAAATGTTGTCAACACTGACAATTGAGGTCCTTTCGAAGGCTAGGTCCAGCGCTTTAAGATTACGTTCCAAGGATTTCCCCCGAAATTTGTGTTGTATTGCTTTCTGAACATTATCTAAGCCCACAAAATTGGTTGCCGCTGTCAAAGGACCTAGAATCGAAGTAGAAACCAACACGTTTCCCTCTATGATTAATCCTGCGGCTTCTGAGCAATGATAAGCATCCGAAATGGCGACGGTGAAGCGACCCCTCAAATCGAGATCTTGGGCTGATTTTGAAGAATTTATTACTATCAGTCCCCCCGTCTTGATGTTGGCGGTGATATTTACCATTTCGAGCAAATTATCATCCAAAACAACAGCTATGTCAGGGAACAGAACATTTGCGAATGTTCGAATCGGTTCCGGTGAGACCCGAGTATGAACACTCACGGGAGCGCCGCGTCTCTCGGAAAAATATGCGGGTTTGGCGCTGACACCTCTGAAGCCGGCGTAATACGCAGCCTCAGTGAACATCTTGGCTGCGGTAACAGCCCCTTGTCCGCCTCTACCGTGCCATATGATTTCATAACTCTGATGTGATTTCATGATCGATCCTTAATTATTAAAGCCCCTTATACTAATTAAGTCCAGATTTGTGGTCAAGCAAGAAATTCAGAAGGATATCATGAGGGGTCTAACGTTTCAGGGGAGGATACCGATACTATGCGACGGACTGCTTGTTTTGTTCAGGAACTTCAATTGTGGTCCGTTCTAGTCTTTGATGAATGATGTTTATATACTCTTCATTTATTTCATATCCGACAAAATGTCTCCCAAGTTTTTTAGCGGCGACCGCGGTAGATCCACTTCCCATAAATGGATCCAGAACCACATCTTTTTCAAACGTGTAAAGATGTATCAAACGCTCGGCCAAAGTG
Organism: Deltaproteobacteria bacterium; assembly: GCA_021777225.1. GTDB lineage: Bacteria > Desulfobacterota > Desulfomonilia > Desulfomonilales > Desulfomonilaceae > CAJBEZ01. The sequence continues at coordinate 29,234 of JAJYDQ010000045.1, read as the reverse complement.
ACCGGAAACGGCGCAGGGTGCCCTACTCTCTTGGCGGATTCGGTCGGGATTTCCCATACACTCGTTGTCGCTCTCATGAATTCGTCCCGGTCAATAGTAGATCTGCCCTTAAAGGGCCTGTCAAAACGATCCTTGCTAAATACCAGAACATACTCATGCAGGTCGCGAAGTGTCGGATTACCTGCAGACATCCATGATCCCCAAGCGCAAGAACCGCTGGCGCCCTTTCCTTTAACCCAAATTATTTCGCCCCGCATGAGAAGACCTAAGCGTGAGGCCATAACCGCCACAAAGGAATTCAGAGGGATATAAGGTTTGCGTCCGATGTTGGCGACATTAAACGCAATGCGTCCACCAGGCATTAAAACTCGTTGAGTCTCCTTGAGCACACTTTCCAGGAGATTGAGATATTCTTCCAGTGTAAGGTCAAGATCGTAATCCTTACCTACATTGTAGGGCGGAGACGTTACCATCAAAGCTACAGAGTTATCCGGCAACTCCGACATGTCTTCTGAAGAATGCGCAAAAACTCGGTCCAAAACGTTTAATGGTGTGGGAGAGACAATCTCGGGCGCCTTGCCATTTGTCGAGGCCTTGAACAATTTACGTCTGTAAAAAGACGATGAATCATGGTTTTCACGTCTGCTTACACCAAACGATTTTGTTGAAGTTCTGCTTTCCATGATTTGTCCGAGACATTTGAATTTGAATAGCTGGCATAACTGCCCGACGGGACATGACTGATATTACATGACAGATTATTAGTCAAGTTTTTTATCATTATTTCAAAGTAATAACAAAATTAACTAATGCTATGTATTAATTATACATAAATTATAATAGCTTATAAACACTATAACAGCTCAATAAAATGATTAAATATTGCTATATATCTATTTATAGTCCAATTTCATTGAAATTACACGAACCGCTGTTCGGCGATTGCAACGCTAATATTGCCAAGGTCCCATAAATTGTGATAATTCTTTAACAATGGGATTTCTAAAGTCTAAACTGGCTAACTTTGAGTTTTAGAACACAGCGGGGAGGTTTCATGACCGGCGCTGATTTGCGTGAAGAGTTCCTAAACTTTTTTGAAGAGCAAGGCCACACTAGGGTAGCGAGTTCTTCCTTGATTCCTACAGGAGACGCTACACTTTTGTTTACAAACGCAGGGATGGTTCAATTTAAGAGTGTATTTACGGGCCAGGAACAACGGCCATACAAAAGGGCCGTAACAGCCCAGAAATGTTTACGGGTGAGTGGAAAACATAATGACCTGGAAAACGTGGGGCGTACCGCAAGGCATCATACCTTTTTTGAAATGCTCGGGAACTTTTCATTTGGTGACTACTTTAAGGAAGACGCAATAGCTTTCGGCTGGGACTTCCTGACAAAAACGCTGGTATTACCAAAGAAACGTTTGCACGTAACCATTTTTTTGGACGATGATCCCGCTGACAAGATTTGGAAGAAGGTCCTGGGCCCCGGAACCAACCCTATTGTTCGTTTAGGAGAGAAGGACAATTTCTGGAGCATGGGAGACACAGGACCTTGTGGTCCATGTTCTGAGGTCCATATCGACCAAGGAGAAAAATTTGGATGCGGAGCCCCGGATTGCGGTCCGGACTGCGATTGTGACCGGTTCCTCGAATTATGGAACCTTGTATTTATGCAGTATAACCGCGACATTTCCGGTCATATGCAGCCTTTACCTCGACCATCTATAGACACCGGTCTTGGATTGGAAAGGCTGGCTGCTGTCATTCAAGGTAAATCCAGCAACTGGGACTCAGACATTTTTGCCCCCATCATTGGTCGCATCGAGGAAATATCGGGTAAAAACCAGCTAATGGGACCCACCGAAACTGTGGCAATTAGAGTTGTAGCGGATCATAGCAGAGCAGCGGCATTCCTGATTGCGGATGGAGTTCTCCCTTCCAATGAAGGTAGGGGATATGTTTTGAGAAGGATCATGCGTCGAGCGCTAAGATATGGCAAACGTTTGGGCCTCAACGAGCCATTCCTGCACGATACGGCTTCGGTCGTTGCTAGTCATATGTCATCCGCCTATCCTGAACTGGAAGCGCGTCGAGCACTGATTCAGGAGGTGATAAAGAACGAGGAGGAGCGCTTCTTACAAACATTAACTAGGGGCCTGGCGCTTTTCGAAGACGAAATAGGCCAACTTCGACAATCAGGAAACATGGAGATTCCCGGAACAGTCGCCTTTAAACTTTATGACACATTTGGTTTTCCCAGAGATTTGACTGAAGATTTGGCCAGAGAATTTGGAATGGCGCTTGATCACCATGGTTTCGAGAGAGAGATGGCCAAGCAAAAGAAAATGGCCCGTCAAGCCTGGGAAGGCAGCGGAAGCCTAGCTGCTTCTGTGGCATGGAAGTCCGTTTCAGACCTTGGTCCAGTTGAATTTACGGGTTATCACAGACTCGAAGACACTGGGGCTATAGTCGCAATACTTAAGGATGGCGAGCGAGCTGAAAAGGCTGACGTCGGCGAGTCTGTCTCTATAATTACCGACAGGACACCCTTCTATGCTGAATCCGGCGGACAGGTAGGGGACCACGGAGCAATAGCCAAAGAGGGATCTGAGTTTCAAGTTCTGGAGACAACCAAACTGGGAACAGGTTTGATAACCCATGAAGGGATTGTAAGATCGGGCTCGTTCACTATTGGAGATGTCGTCTCACTAGAAGTCGAAACGGGACTCCGGAAGTCCGTGATGGCGAACCATTCAGCTACTCACTTGTTGCAATGGGCTTTGAGAGAAGTGCTCGGTCCTCATGTAAATCAGAGAGGGTCACTTGTTGAATCCAATCGACTGCGGTTTGACTTCACTCATTTTTCAGCCATAACAGGCGCCGAAATTGAAAGGGTTGAAACCCTGGTCAATGAAAAGATCATTGAGGACATTGAGGTCGACGTGGTGGAAATGCCTGTTGAACGAGCTATAGCAATGGGAGCTACAGCCCTTTTTGGCGAAAAATATGGAGCAAATGTTCGCGTGGTTTCTGTCGGCGAGTTCAGCCGGGAGCTTTGTGGCGGAACTCACGCATCCAGAACCGGCGAAATTGGGTTGTTCAAGATCACTTCTGAAGGAGGTATAGCGGCGGGAGTCCGAAGAATCGAAGCTGTTACTGGTTTGGAAGTGATGTCCTACCTGCGAGGATTAGAGGCTGAATTGTCTCAGCTTTGCGACCGACTACGCACCCCTCGAAGTGAACTGGTCAAAAAATTGGATAAGTTTCTTGAAGAAAAAAAATCCAAAGAGAGGGAGATTTCCGATTTGAAACAAAAGTTCGCGCGCGAACAAGGGTCAGATATTACCTTTGGGGTAAAAGAGATCAATGGGGTTAAAGTCGTAGCGCGAATTGTCAAGGACATCAAATCTCCCAAGGATCTAAGAGAACACGCAGATAGGCTAAAGGATAAGTTGAAATCCGGTGTTGCCCTGTTGGGAGCTGAAGCCGATGGAAAGGCTTTTCTGCTCGCTCTTGTGACAAGCGATTTGACTGACAGGTTCCACGCTGGGAACATCGTGAAAAAGGCCGCCCAAGCCGTGGGAGGTTCAGGAGGGGGGCGGCCAGACATGGCGCAGGCAGGTGGGCCAAACGTGGAATCTTTGGGGGAGACCATAGAATCCGCGGAAAAATTTATTTTTTCTTAAACGGTTGGAGTGAGAACATAATGGACATTAATGAAAGTAATGAAGTTTACGGACGAATAACAAGGGTTATCAACGAATTGAAAATGTCCAGGCAATCAGTGACCATTTTCAAAGTGGTAGAACTGACGGGAATTGATCAGTTCATTGTTTTTAGATATTTTTATGAGAAGGGTTTATTGAGGGGCAAATAAGCGTCTCACTCGTCCAGTATTCCCGCCGGGAGTTGTTCCTGTTTGGGTGACACATTTTTCTCCGGGGGGTCTCCGCCTTCATCGATCCCTGATGACTCAAACGTGTCAGGAGCCAGCTTGTCAAATTTCTTGTCCGCAACTTTGAACTCCAGCCCGTATTCTTTGGCTTTCTCGATGTAAGAACCAGAGGCTAATCTTAGCTCACCGACTACCGAGACTTTGATAGCGCCCGCTCCTTCAACTGGACATTTGTTTTCACACCAACCACACCCGCAGCAGCGATTTGAATGCACCACAGGGACTCCATTACGCCGCCCTGAAGCCGGTTGGAACGAAATCGCGTGATAAGGACAAACCTCTCCGCACACCAGACACTTTTTATCCCTGTTCCAGACTAAACAATTTTGTCTGTCTATCCATGCCGTCCCGATCTTGGCCTGTATCTTTTCCTCTATGGGGATTTTTCTGATCGCTCCAGTGGGACACACAGAGCCACAAACAGCGCAATTAACAGCGCACGCGGCCAGGCGGGGAACCAGAGATGGGCTAAAAAGTCCTTCCACGCCAGCTTTAAACCATATCGGCTGCAATGTGTTGGTCGCACAGGCTTTCATACACAAACCACATCTTACGCAAAGCCTTAAAAACGTGCGTTCAGGCATGGCGCCCGGGGGTCGTATAAGATCCGCTGGTGTAACCGCTCTCTCCTGACCCAGTAGTCGGGGTTCGTTCCACCCCGTCCCAAACAAAGACGCCACCCCCAATCCAGAAACTGCGGACAGAAGCATTGCCCTTCTAGTAAGGTCCGGTGTGAACGGTTCAGGTTTGAGAGTTTCATTGTTAGGATAAAACGAGATGGCATTCGCCGGGCACAGATCCTTGCAACGAAGGCACAGCAGGCACTCCCTGTGAGCCGTAGAATGCGGATCTTCCCCAATGGCCGCCATTGGGCAATTTCTAACACATTTGCCACATTCGGTGCACGACGAATTAACACTTCTATGGACTAACGGCCTTTTAGAAAACAGCGAAATCATCGCACCGGCAGGGCAGAGATACGAACACCAGAATCTCGGTCCCTTTACGGCAAGGGCTGAGACAAAAACAATGAAACCAGCTATGAACATATTGGTGGCAAACACTCTCCGGGAAATTTGAATGTATGCCAAGTCTGGAAAATATTGGTGGAGTGGAGTAGCCAGATCCAGTCCCAAATCAGCAATCCACAGCGTTACCGGGTAAATGACAAGTCCCCAGAAACGCGTCGCCAAAGAGACCGGAGCGACCAGAAAAGCTAGAGACACGCCACCTATGGCAGCGCAAACCACTAGAGCCAAAACATAATATTTGAGTGAACGACGCCCCCGATTTGCCTCGTATCCCGCACGAGTCACTCTGAGCTTGGATTTAGGATAAATGAGACTCTGAAACAAATCGATCGTGGATCCCATGGGGCAAACGTATCCACAGAACGCTCTGCCTATAAAAAAGCCACTAATAAGGACGATGGCCGCCCAGATGAACCCCGTTTGGAACTCACGCGAAGCAATTAGAGTCGTCAGAGCTATAATGGGATCAATTCTTAAAAACGCGTCTACAGGCGCCTCGCGTGTCTCTGGATAGGCCGCCCAAACCAACAGTAATAAAAAAATGCCAAAACTGACAAACTGTATTAATCTTTGAAAACGTTTCAAACGCTAATCTTCTTTATGTTCAACTTGTCCAGGTCGATACGGCCCAAGCCTCGTTCGGCCGCCATTCTGATGTGTTTAATTTGTTTGGGTTGAAGTTTCTTCCCGTACCATTTTCCCAGTGCGACCATTTGAGCGTCCGCAGCCACCATGTCAGTGGACGCTATCACAAGATCCAGTGGGATTACTTCTCCAGGTCCACCTGGTCCACCTGTGCTAAGAATTCTTGTACCATCAATGACCACGAGATGAGGTTTCAAAACAGTTACCATATCAACAATAGACTCGTGAAGGTCGTACCTGTTATGGAATGATGTGCGATCATAGATCAATCCCATCATGCCCTTCATGGACATGCTGACTCCTGAGGACCCGTGAGACTTTCCAACAGGTACCGCTATGAGTGTGTCCGCGTCCAGAGCATCGGACAAGGCTCTCATTTTCTTGAACTGGGTCCCGCTCTCCACCGATACTTCCCTAAATAGTCTTTCATTCTTCACATAGTTGGTATGCGTATTGGGAACATCCTTACAATATTCCGGAATCTTCGACATTTTCATACAATCGGCAGGGTTGTTCAAGACATTGTCGACAATCGAAATACGCGAAGCCCCCGCTTCGGCGCACATTCTAGCAACTTCCCTGACCACCACCGGATTTGTGTTCGCTCCGGTTTCAGGCGATCTGGCAAAACTCATGTTTGGTTTAATAAGGACTTTTGCTCCGGGCTTCACAAATCTCTTGATCCCACCCAAGGCTTCGACCGCCTGTCTGGTGATAATGGCGGCGTCCTTGCCATTACATATACACATGTCCGGATAATTCTCAGCGCCGGCTTCCACGGGATCTATGATACCAAACGAGGCGCCAGCCAAAGTAGCCGACACGATTAAACTATTTTTCAAAAATTCCCGACGACTTTTGTCATGTGACATCATTAACCTCGCGCGTTTTTATAGCGGGTAACAACCAATTAAACCTATCATGGATTTTGAAATGAACAAAGTCAACGTTTGGGGCAATTTTATTTGTCTGAATAGTCAGTGCTCCGACTTCATAAAATACGCATTTGCTATTGCAAATTCAGCGTTTAGGTGATAGGCAGGCCTCAAGATTGAGGCGCTCTGAACCCGATCCGTGGTTTCTAGGGATAAAAAATAGCGTCCTCCTTATTTTTGATTGACATAATGCGGATGTGACACTAAAAGTCTTGTCTAAGAAATTGAGACAACTTATCTGCTTACAGATTTAACTTGGCGTTAAGATTGCTGTAATGTGGCAATATTACAAATGAGCAACCTTTCAAATTACAATTCAAAATTTAACCTGGACATCAGGTCCCCCATGCCCGACCGGGTAGACAACAACCTCACGTGTCTCTCTGACCGACGTTCAAAGACGATGTCCCGCCTTATTGAATTTAGCTGTTCGGTCTTGGTCGCCTTTATGCTCCTGTCTTTAGTCTCTTTCCTTTCGCTTCGGCCTACTTTGAAGGAGATTCGGAGCGAAGCCAGGGTTCAGTGGGAAGGAATGGTCAATATTGCCAGAGAGCGAAACGACCAGGTCCAGGGAGTTGTGGAAGTCCTTAAAGGTTTTGGGGTAATTCAAAACAAGTGGGGCGAAAAAATTTTGGAGGAGCGCACCATACTGCTGAGGGCCGCTGATCCTGACACTATCATATCGAGCATAAACGAGACCGACCAGCGTTTGGCCAAACTTGGCCAAATCGCTGATTCTTCTGAGGAGTTAAAAAATCATTTTGGTTTTGCCAACCAGTGGTCCAGGATAGTAGCCACAAATAGAGAACTAAGGCTGAGGCGGATGAACTACAATGAAACTGCCAAGATGTACAACAGCCTACTAACTCCATTTCCTCAAAATATGCTCGCCACTATTTTTGGATTTGTTCCTCTTAACAGATACCCATCCAATTATGTTTCTCATCGCAAAAATACCTGACAGAAAGTCTATTCTTAAAATTCCAGAGTCCCAGAATGTAGCGATAAAGACCTTTTTAATGCAATACCGACGAACTGGGAATTTCTTCTTCGCTAACCTTTTTGACGGAACCCTTGTTGAATATGAAGTTCGCCATAACAAGTTTATCGCTTTTTGTGGGGTGTAAATAGCGGACGCTGAAGCCCGGCTTACCTTCAAAATGATAATCCGTGATTGGCAAAATGCCATTTATTCTCAATTGCCACGTTATGATACGTCTCTTAAGCTTGGACGACCAACTGACCAAATATAACCTGGTATAATCACACCCGGGGTCCTTCCCGATAGGAGTGTAGGCCACAATGTAGTTGCTTTTAGCTCCAATATCCGGATCGTCTGTCACATTCACTGTTCTCCACGCGATCATTCTCATGAACGGCACGGTTTTGGATATATCTTCAGGTGGCGTCAGTTTCATATTGTGGGTAAATATGTAACCGACCCTCCCATCTTCGATTTTAACTTTGTACCAGACGTCCTTGCGAATATCTTCGTTCCCTTCTTCAGGGCTTACAGGTTCATCAGCGGGCGCTGTTCCAGAATCAACTACCTTCGCGCGTGTTGCCGACTTGTCGTTGACAGAATTGTTACGTGTCGTAACGACACGCTCATATACTTCAAGTTTCTTACCAGGAGGAAGAACCTCAATGATTTCATGCTGCCTACCCGGTATCAATCTGAAATTAGCCTTACTCTTGGTTACGGCTTCACCTTGTGACGGCATTCCTTCTATGGATTTCCGCAACTCTTGAGTTTTAGCTATTATGTCTTCGCCCCCGATCGCTTTTTGTTCGACATAACCTTCCCTCCCATCCCTTGTCCGGACTTTGTACATATCACCAACCTTGTCCAATAATCCGAGAGACGTCTCGGCAGGGAGTCTTCTCAAGATTTCGGAGTTCAGGTTAGCTGTTTGATATAACGAGGTGGGCCTAAGTGTAATTCCGTCGCGAGGAGTGAACTGCGCCTTTTTTTTAAGTAACTTCGCTTGAACTTTGAGGATGATTTCTCTTTTGATCGTGTCAATCTCCTGGCATCCCGTAGTTAAAGCAAACAGAAGTAAAATAAATGTAACAAATGAGAGTTTATAATATGCTGATTTCTTTTCGTTTGATTTGTGGGGTTCCATCAATCAAAGCCTTCTTTCGGAATGATTCCAATTCTTATATTTCCAAATCGCATAACAATCAATAAAATGCCTTTTAGTTTCTGAAATTGGTTCAATCTTTCGTCATTCGCATTGGTTCAATCCTCTATCAAATATAGGCGCCACAATCCAATGGAGATTATCACAACCCACGTAAACGCTGATTTTGACGCTTTTGCGTCAATGGTAGCGGCGAAAAAATTGTATCCGGACGCTTTGGTGGTGTTCCCAGGATCGCGTGAAAAAAACCTTCGCGATTTCTTCATGGAATCGACTCTATATATTCTATCAATTGAACGCGTTAAGGACCTGGACTTTACCAAGGTTAAGAGACTTATCCTGGTCGACACAAGGCAGCGAAGCAGGATCGGTCGTTTCAGCGAGCTTGTGGATTCGGAGCAGGTTGAAGTACACCTTTACGATCATCACCCCAATTCGGAAGATGACATCCATGGTAACGTTGAGGTCATTCAACGGGTAGGTTCCACAGTAACCATCTTCATAAACCTGTTTCGCCGAAATAAAATACAGGTTAACGCCGAAGAAGCTACTGTTCTAGCCTTGGGAATCTATGAAGACACAGGATCCTTCACTTTTTCTTCAACCACCCCGAAAGACTTGCGCGCGGCAGAGTGGCTATTACGTCGGGGAGCAAATTTAAATATCGTCGCAAACATGATGACGAGCGATTTGAGCAAAGATCAAATCGACATCTTGCACCAATTCATAGAGGGATCCGAGGTCTTTAGATTTGGAAATGTGGAAGCCATAATTGCCACAGCCAATGCTGAAGGCTATGTAGGCGATCTGGCGATCCTGGTCCACAAGTTCAAGGAAATGGAAAATTATGACGTCGTTATAGCAATTGTCCTTATGGAAGATAGAATTCACCTTATTGCTCGAAGCAACATCCCGGACTTAAATGTTGGTGAAATAGCAGTGGAGTTTGGGGGTGGGGGCCACCCAACAGCTGCAAGCGCGACGATTAGAGATCTGTCTCTTTTTGAAGTCAAGGACAGGGTCTTGAATGCCCTTAGATCGCGAGCCCACCCCAAACATAGGGCTTCAGAAATTATGTCCCATCCAGTTATTACAGTCCAGCCTCAACAGACGATAGAAGAGGCTGCTGAATTGCTCAGCCGATATCAGATAAGTTCGCTACCAGTCGAACGCAACCATTCCGTAGTTGGAATACTCCACAGATACGCGGTCGACAGAGCAAAACACCACGGACTCCAGGATCACCCTGTTTCAGATTTCATGAATCCCGGGGTTGTGTTTGTCACCCCGGGTGAATCCATCGATCAGGCATTGAGGATCACAGTCGACGGACGTCACCGACTGGTTCCTGTAATCGACGAAGGACAGATGGTGGGCGTTATATCCAGGAGCGACCTTCTGGAACATTTGAAACTTCCAAAGGTTAGTGATTCGTCGAGTCCTGAAGATTTCTCGGGAGGTCGGGAACGCCGTAAAAGTGTAAAGAAACTTCTGGAAGAGAGGACCCCGAGAAGAGTTTTCGACATCCTCAAAAAGGCCGGCCAAGTCGCGGCAAACCTCAATTATGAAGTATTTTTGGTCGGGGGCGCTGTCCGTGACCTGTTGTTGAGAAATTACAATCTGGATATTGACCTCGTAGTCGAAGGCGACGGTATTTTATTCGCGAAAGCCTTGGCGGATTCTTATCAAAACTGCCGCGTCAGGAGTCACGAGAAATTCGGTACCGCTGTAATGCTGTTCGAAGACGGATTCAAAATGGATGTGGCGACAGCGCGACACGAGTATTATGAAAGCCCGGGAGCCTTACCACAGGTTGAGACAAGTTCAATCAAACGAGACCTGTACAGGCGTGATTTCACTATAAATACTTTGGCGGTTTGCCTTAACCCCGTCCATTGGGGATCATTAATAGATTATTTTGGTGGAGTGAGGGACATCAAGGAAAGAGTGATCCGCGTTTTGCATAACCTGGCGTTCGTTGAAGACCCCACTCGTATTCTAAGGGCTATACGTTTTGCCAGTAGATTCGGTCTTGCTATTGGCAAACACACGCTGACCTTGATAAAGGGCGCATTAAAAATAAAAATTTTCGAAAGAGTCGAAGGTAAAAGGCTTTTTAACGAATTGCTCCATATTCTGGATGAACGAAACCCATCTCCAGCCTTGGAACAAATGGCGACGCTCGGAGTGCTTGACGCTCTTTGTCCAGGGCTTGTTTTTAATCAGAAGATTTCGGCCCTGGTTGACTCCGTGTCTGGAGTGCTGTCGTGGTGGAAGTATCTGTTCCTTGCCCAAAAGATTGAACCCTGGATGGTATACTTCCTGGCTTTAACTGATTCTTTGGATGAGCAATCCCTGACATCGTTTGCGGAGAGACTCTCAGTACCGGCGCCAAATTCCCAACGTCTAACCAAAGAGCGACGAGAACTGCGATGGATCCTGAGCCTTTTGGAACGAGATAAAATTGGCAAGCCCAGCGAAATTTACAATGTTCTTAGCCGACTGTCCATGGAATCATTGCTTTTCATGATGGGAAAGGCTGGACACGAAACGACGCGCCGGGCCGTATCTGAATTCATAACCAAGTTAAGGCATGTTCGGCCCCTGATGACTGGAAGAAACCTTAAAGAAATGGGATACGAACCGGGGCCGTTATTCAACTCCATATTAAAATCCCTCCGGGAGGCCCGTCTCGATGGTTTCGTCAAAAATCTTGACGAAGAAAAAAAATTTGTAATGACATTCTTCCCAACAGAGAATCCAAGGGCATCTAAAAATGCTGCGAAAAATTAGGCATTTTGGAATCAGGGAATTAATGGTATATGTATCGAACGCGAACTGGGTTCGCGCGCTCCCCTTGTGTTTACTCCATTGGTATCAACAGGGTGACAATTGGCTAGGCAGCGTCTTTTAGCGGTTGAGGGGCATAAACCGCAAAATCATTATGGCCTACTGAGAGGCCAATCTATAATTATTTTCCCAGGGAGGAACTAAATGGAAACTCAGACCCCCAAGACGGTCAAAATCTTTGACATCACTATGAGGGACGGATCGCAAAGCAAGGTAGCGACTCGAATCAAGCTGGATGACCTACTTAAGATTGCTGGAAAGCTTGCTGATACAGGAATTTATGGCGCTGAAACTTGGGGAGGAGCTACTTTTGACGTTTGTGTTCGTTATCTCAGAGAAGACCCATGGGAGAGAGCGCGTATACTAAAGGCCGCTATGCCGAACGTTAAGAGCATGATGTTGATCCGTGGCCAGAACCTTGTCGCTTATTCAAACTTTCCCGATGATGTGGTCCAAAAATTTGTCGAGGCTTCAGCCCGAAATGGAATAGATGTGTTTAGAATTTTTGACGCCCTTGACGACGTGAGAAACCACGAGGCCGTTATAAAGGCCGTAAAATCCGTGGGGAAAATCGCAGAAGGCGCTGTATGTTATACTATTAGTCCTGTCCACACCATCGACAAATTTGTTAACAAAGCACGTCAACTCGAAGACAAGGGCGTCGACCAGATATGTATTAAGGACATGGCGGGCCTGATAGATCCTCAAACAGCGTTCGAACTGGTGTCCGGCCTGAAGAAGGCCGTAAATGTTCCCATTCACTTGCACACTCATGACAATTGCGGCCTCGGGATGATGTCGGCTTTGAAGGCTGTTGAAGCCGGTTGCGAAATGATTGACTCCGTTCTAAGCCCGTTCGCCGGTGGGACAGGCCACCCATGCACGGAATCTCTCGTTTTTTCACTGGAGCGTTTTGGATATAGTACTGGATGCGATTTGAAGAAACTCACCAAAGCCGCCGAAGAGGCAAAAGCTGTCAGAAGTTCATATAGCGAATTTGAGGCGCCTTACAGTGGAGTGGATTGCAAAATGCTGATAACTCAAATTCCCGGTGGGGTCATGTCTAACCTCAGTAGTCAGCTCAGATTGCAAAACGCGCTTCATCGGCTAAACGAGATTGTCGATGAGATCCCAAAAGTCAGAGAGGATTTAGGATTTATTCCACTTGTCACCCCAACTTCACAGATCGTGGTGTCTCAGGCCACCTTTAATGTCCTTTTGGGCAGATACAAGATCATCGCTAACCACACCGCAAACCTTTTAAAAGGCATGTATGGCGAAACCCCTGCTCCGGTTAACAAGGAATTGCAAGACCGAGTTCTCAAGGGATCCAAACCAATTTCCGTAAGACCCGCTGAATTAATTCCTCCTATGTGGCCTGAACTGGAAAAGAAATTTCCTGGATTAACAGAAGAAGAGATCCTTATACATGCCATCTTCCCGCATGAAGCGGCAGGTTATTTTGAGGAAAAGGCGAAAAAATCAGCATAAGTTTAAGTGAGCACTTTATCTATTGATTAGGATAATTTCATGACGAACTTTCAGCCGGCTGATGAAGAATTCGAAATTCGTGTCCGGTCCAGTTTTGAGCGGCAACAGGTGATGCAACACATCGGCGCTGAAATGACATTCGTCACCGCCGGTGAAATTCATATCGATCTGCCTTACAGTGAGACTTTGACGCAGCAGCACGGATACCTCCACGCGGGAATAGTGACCATCATTGTTGACAGCGCCTGTGGATACGCGGCTTATACTCTCATGCCGGTAAACTCCGAGGTGCTTACGGTTGAATTCAAGGTCAATTTTCTGGCGCCTGCCAGAGGAGAAAGATTCATCGCGATTGGAAACGTGATCAAACCGGGGAGAACATTAACGGTGTGCTGCGGCAAAGTCCTCGCCGTCAGTAACGGGGAGGAAAAGCTTATAGCGACTATACAGGCCACGATGATGGCTGTTACAAATTGACAAAAATGGGATTGCCCACCGAACCAAACAGAGGGGCTGCCGCTATTTGGTCAGATTATGAAATTTGTCCGACTTTGTGTCTCAACATCTTCATGTCTTGGAACGGGCCGATAAAAAGAGGAGATTGAAATGAAAAGGCTATCTATTACCTTTATGGGCTTGGTCGCTGGGACGCTTCTGCTGTTGGGGGCAAACTGTCTCTCAGTTGCTGGCGAAGGCGCTACTCAGAACCCTACTGCTCAGGTAACTGCACGATCAACGGATCAACGACTTGCTTACCGGGTTTATCATAGGCCTTATTGTTACAGGACGAGGCGATGCGTCCGTGTAAATAGATTTGGCTACTGCAAGCGATGGAAATGGATCAGAGTCTGTCCTGGTTGGCGTATCTGATTGCGAGAATGTGTGTCATTGAGTCAGGGGACACTGGCCTATGGGGCGTTTTAGGTATTTAGTCTGCCGTCCTCTTTCATAATGAATCTGGCCCGTTATGTAGACGGAAAAATTGTTTCCCATCTAAGGAGGATTGTGTTTTGTCAGACCGTCAAAAACAGCTGCGAAAACCAATTGCGGCCACCAGCCAAATGAAAAAATTGATGGCGGCCCACTTTCTCGAGATAGATGAAGCTAAGAAAACGGGGAAACAGAAAGTCGCCTGGTGTACGTCTGTGGGGCCTGCCGAGCTTTTGCACTCAATGGGATTCCTGGTCTACTATCCGGAAAATCATGGGGCGCTTCTGGGAGCGACCCGTATGGCCACTGATGTCATCCCTCTCGCAAACGCCGTCGGTTACTCACCTGATATCTGTTCGTACTTAACTGCCGACGTCGGAGCTTATCTCAAAGGTGTCACTCCATTAACCAAGGCTTACGGTATACAAAATATTCCAAGAGCCGACATCCTTGTCTACAACACAAACCAGTGCAGGGATGTTCAGGACTGGTTCTCTTTTTACGCCAGAGAATGGGATGTGCCTATTGTCGGGATACATACTCACCGAAGCATTCGTGAAGTTCAGGATTTCAACATTGCGGACCTCGTTTCACAGATGAAGTCCATGATACCAACACTCGAACAAGTCTCTGGAAACAGGTTCGATATAGATAGACTACGAGATGTAGTGGATTTGTCATTACAATGCACAAAGCTTTGGCGGCGCGTTCTGGAATGTGGAGCCACAAAGCCGGCTCCGTTGACTTTCTTTGACGCCACAATCCATATGGCGCCTGCCGTAATCCTTAGAGGTAAGCCAGAAGCCATCGAATATTATAAGCTTTTGATTGCGGAACTTGAAGATAGAATCAAGATGAAAGAGGGCGCGGTGCCAGGGGAACGTCATCGACTTTACTGGGACGGCATGCCAGTTTGGGGCAAGCTCAGGGAACTAAGCGACCAGTTCTATCAATTAAGAACAAATGTAGTAGCGTCCACATATTGCAATAGCTGGATATTTGACGCATTTGACCCAAAAGACCCCTTTGAATCCATGGCTCGCGCTTACACCGAATTGTTTAATGTACGCGATGAGTCATTCAAAGAATGGTACATGGATAACTGGATAGAAAATTTCAGTATTGACGGTGTAATCTTTCACGATGCCAAGACATGTCCGAACAACTCAAACAACAGGTATTCCATGCCTCAACGAATGGCCAAGCGACTTGGTCTCCCTACCCTGGTGATCCACGGTGACCTCAATGATTTGCGTTGTTATTCCGAGGAACAGACGAGAACAAACATTGAGGCGTTCGTTGAACAATTGGACCAGAAAACCGGCTGATCGAATAATTTCATAGGGATAAATTTTGACACTCCGTCTTGCAGGCGGGATCGATGTTGGGTCCTGCACAACAAAATCAGTCATCGTTGATGACGGTGGGAACATACTGGGTAGCCATGTGCTCTATTCCGGCACTGACTTTGAAGGGGCGTCCGACATTGCGTGGAGAGAGACACTTTCATTGGCGGGAGTTTCCTCAACCGATTCGATTTGTGTGTTTTCTACCGGCTATGGCCGAAACAGTGTTAGCTTCGCTACCAATAGCCTCACTGAGATATCCTGTCACGCCCGCGGTTGTCTCCATTATTTTTCGGGCCCGATGACCATTGTGGATATTGGTGGTCAGGATAACAAGATCATAAAACTCGACCAGAAAGGACTTCGAGTCAGTTTCAAAATGAACCGTAAATGCGCTGCAGGGACTGGCGCTTTCCTGGAAGAAATGGCCCTGAGATTGCGCCTACCTTTGGAAAAACTTAACGACCTCGCGAAACAGGCTGATGGAGAAGTCACACTCGGGAGTTATTGCACTGTATTTTCGGGTACTGAGGTCCTTGAAAAAATCAAGTCTGGAGCCGCCCTGGATCACATCGTCCGCGGTTTGTTTCATTCCGTGGTTAAGCGCATCCTGGAAATGGATACTTTCACAGACACCGTTGTAATGACCGGCGGGGTTATTGAACATAACCCATTTCTCATAGATTTGTTGAAAACGCACATACAAAATGACATCGTCACCCCGCCCCACCCCCAGATCATGGGAGCGTTAGGGGCCGCGTTATATGCTCTTCAGGAAGCCCCCCACAATATGGATTAGGTTTTTACCGTAGAATTTCTCAAACAACGATCACAACTGTGGTTAGCCAATGAGGTGATAAGCCAGTTCCCAGGGAAGATTGGAGTTTAAAATCTTTTTCGCAGTAATGGAGGCGTCATAATTCGACAGATGACGCCACGTAATAGAGTGGTTTTCGCTGTCATATATAACGTAGCACGGCAAGTGGCTACGATCTCTGGGTTGACCGATACTTCCCGGATTAATTATTAGATTTGATTTGCCATCCTCCTGATAATTAATCCCATCTGAAAAAAGGGTCGTCGGCAAAATCTGATCACCGTTTGCATCGATCAACATCGGTCGATGCGTGTGTCCCACACAGGTAATTCTCTGTGACGACGAACTGAAGCATAACTCAATTGCCAGACGATCTCCCGGCCTGACATAGTCCCATTGTTGCGGGGAATGCGCCGAAGCGTGAAAAAAACAGAACGAATCGTATTCAGCTCCCATGGGCAAACCACTTATGTATTCAAAGTTTGCGTCTGTAAGCCGAAGTCGTGTCCAATCTATGGCTTTGAACGCCACCGGGCTCATGCTGCGCTCTGCCATGGCCATATGCAATAAGGCCCATTCATGGTTACCCATCAGAACAACAACGTTGTCAATAGACCTTATTAGCTCCAGACACTCGTTCGGATTGGGACCATATCCAACAGAGTCACCAAGACAAAACAAACGATCTACGCTATAGTTTCTTAACGCTTCCAGAAAGATCTCCAGCGCTTCAAGGTTTCCGTGCACATCGCTGAAAAAGGCCAGTCGCATTGTAGTTAGAATGTTACTCTGTTTTGTTTATCAGATCTATTGTACTCAGGATCCGGGGTTCAAAAGCGTCAACCAGCGCATAATCCAATCCGGCTCCACACAACATTGCCAGACTAGTCAGGTCAATATCCAGGGACTGATATCTTTTTGAACCGCTTCGCAAGTTGGAAAGCCCAACCATCGTCTTTACGGGTTGGTCAAACACCGCCCCGGTTGATAAAAGCCTAACAGCATTGACCGCTTCCCCAATTCGACGCCAGGAATCATCCCAGCTCAGGCTCGGCAAGACCGGGTCGAAGATCAATTTCTCCAAAGGAAGGCCAGATGCGGCGCAGTGATCATTAATCTCCAGAGCAAGAGAAATCTTCTCCTCAACACTGGGCGGACTGAATGAAGACTCGTCCATCAATAGAATTACAAGTTCGCATTCGTGTTCTATTGCTAGAGGTAAGATGCCGCAGAGTTTTGCCTTTTCCAATGAAATAGAATTTATGATAGGTTTTTCCCTACAAACAGACAGACCTATCTCGATCAGTCTGGGACTAGGGCTGTCAAGAATCAATTGGACTGACGTAGCTTCCTGAATAGTCTCAATCAGAAAACGCATGCGATCTTCAGAGCGCTTTGGAAGATATCCGGGGTTGACGTCGATCATTCCGGCCCCTGATTTTTGGATACGAGCCACCAGGTCAACAATCGGCCGAGGATCGAGTTTCTTCATAGCGTCGCTAACTACCGGATTTAAACCATGCAAATTGTCAGCCGCAAAAATCATGGCAATTTTCTACCCCGGTGTACCGTTTGTCTCGACATAAAATGTTTCAACCCCAAGATCCGGCAAACAGGATCTCAACCCGGACCCTGACTATTTTTGAGACTTTCCAAAAGCCTGAAACAATGCCGTTCTGCTTTACGAAAAGCCGATTCCAGCTGTTCCATCAACGATTGTCTCGCTCTTGTATCTTCAATATGGTCTACGTTCGCCATAGCAATATGGAATGCAGCCTTTGCAGTAGAGCAAGTAAGCTCCAAAGCTACTAAAAGATCCGGAATCAGCCAATGAGCGCAGGAGCGACCTATATCGGAAATTAATTGCAGCGAACCAATAGCGCCCAGGATTATGCGATGAGGAGACTCGACAACTTCTATGACCACTTCGTAATTCTCAGGCCAGCGAATACCGGCCTTGATGGCGCCGGCAAGACCCTCATAAGCAAGGACATCGTTTTCTACTAGTGACTTGAAAAAGTCCGACTTTAGTCGAACCTGTCGTAACAGATTATCAAGGTTTTTATGGTCATTCCTCCTCTTCTTGGCTCTGAGGACTTCTAGAACGCAGATTTTCTCGACCAGGGCCAACGCTACCATTCCTGTATAAGCAGCCGTAGAACCTCCCCCTGGATCAGGTTTTGGTTGTCTCAATTCACTCAAAAAAGTGCTTTCATCAAACCGCATGGTCGCGACTTACCTGTCGTCGTAAAACGCCGTTGTTATTTAAAACCTTCATAGCGTTTAATCGCTTCAAACTTTTCAATGGTCGCCAAAGCCTGTTTGTATATGGGAGTATCCACCATTCTCCCGTCAAGACTCGTGGAAGCCCTTCCTCTTTGCACAGCCTCTTCAAAAGTTTCGATTATCTTTTGGGCTCCGGCTACAGATTCCTCGGTTGGAGAAAATACCCTGTTCAAGATTGTGACTTGATCTGGATGAACGCATATTGATCCTTCCGACCCCAAGTCGCGTGCCCTTGTGGCAGCGTTTTCAAAAGCATCCAGGTCACGAAATTCCGCTACGCTTCCCAGCACACCAATTGGTATAATCCCATAAGCTTTTGCAGTTATGACTAATTGCGAAATTGGAAGGAAAATAGATGACGCGTCTTTGGTGAGCTTAATTCCCAAGGCCGCGCAGTAGTCGTCTACTCCGATACTCATGGATTCGATTCTCGGTGTGGACGCTGCCATGTTTTCGAGCCGCAACAGACCTAATGGGCTCTCCACATGTATCGAGAACTTGATCTTACCCGTAGGCAATCCCTTGGATGCTTCAATTTCACGTGTTAGATAGTCAAGTTTGACAAGTTGATCAGAGGACTCGACCTTAGGGATGAACAGGGCGTCCAGCCTTTTGCAAATGGCGCTTTCTATGTCGGCTTCGATCAAATCCGGATCATTGTTTATCCGAACCATTAGTTGGGCAGAACCTCGACCCGCTATGGAAATGGCCTCGGCGAGATCGTCGCGCGCCTGTTTCTTGCGATCGGCGGGGACCGAATCTTCCATGTCAAGCACAATTGCGTCGGCCCCACGAAGGCACGCCTTTTCGACAAACCGTGGCACATTTACAGGCACTACAAGGACAGAGCGTAATATTTTTGAGTTCATACAGAAATCTCCGCATATTTGACTGCTTCTAAACCGGCCTAATTAGTCTTCGCTACATTAGGATAATGCACGAAAACCCTTAAAATTCAAAGTTCTCGTTTCATGTGGCGATCTTCGCTGTTGCCCCTTTGCAGAATTTACGGATTTTTTTGACTATGAAAGTTTTTTCAGCTAAAATAGGACCTTCCGCTACAAATCTTATAAAGATTTCTATATGACTAGACACTATCTGATTCTGACTTCTTTTATAGTCACCATGATTTCCACCGGGTGCAGTCCCTTGAATTTCGTTAGAGGAGGGATTTACAAGAACCTGGACGCGGATCTTACAATTGTTAGCCTTACGGAAAACCCGACCAGGTTTTTGAACAAAGAGATCGTCATGTCTGTGCGTTTTTACAAACTGAGTGATCTGCCCTGCCCTCTTGGAGATGATTATGTGAATTTTATCATAGCCGATAGAGTTAGCTACATAACTCTAAACAAGGTTTGGATGAAAAAAGACAAAGCTCAAGTCCTTGACTCTTTGAAGGAAATGGAAACCATCGTGATGAAGGCCAGGGTATTCAAAGTGGACAAAGAGAAGGATCCTAATCTTGAAGTATTCGAAATAGTTAAAGAATGAACGTCACAAATCAGTTTAACCCGTAGTATGTAAAAACTCACGAACGTTTCTTGGTAAATAAATATAAGACCAACCATTAGGAGATTAATTTGAGCAGGATTCTAGTAACCAGCGCCCTTCCTTACGCAAACGGAGATATTCATATAGGGCATTTGGTTGAGTATATTCAGACTGATATTTTCGTGCGTTTTTTGAGGCTGATTGGTGAGGACGTCCTTTACGTGTGCGCATCTGACGCCCACGGGGCACCTATTGAGATCAACGCCGCCAAGAAGGGAATGACCCCGCAGAAACTGGTTGAGGAATTTCATCAAAGACATCAGACTGATTTCTCGAGATTCGAAATTAGTTTCAATGAATTCTATTCTACCGACAGCCCTGAAAATCAGAGACATTCTGAAATAATTTACCTTAAAGCAAAAGAAAACAATCACATAGTTTCACGAGAAATCGAGCAGTTTTATTGTGAACGATGTGGACGCTTCTTGCCGGATAGGTACATCAAGGGCACATGTCCGAAGTGCGCCGCTCCGGATCAATATGGTGATGTCTGCGAATCCTGCGGAGCCACCTATCGTCCTACAGAGCTTAGTGATGCGCATTGCGCGATTTGCGGGGCAAAACCTCAACTGCGAACATCGCTGCATCTATTCTTCAAATTAATGGATTTCAGTGATTTTCTTTTGGAATGGACTTCATTTCCAAACCGCCTTCAAGACGAAGTGCGGGGCTTTGTCCGAACATGGATTGATCAGGGGCTAAGAGACTGGGATATTTCTCGTGATGGGCCATACTTTGGTTTCAAGATTCCCGGAGAGGAAAATAAATTCTTCTACGTGTGGCTTGACGCTCCAATAGGTTACATTGCAGCTACGGAACATTACGTCTCCGGCAAGAACGGCGTCAAAGTCGAAGATTATTGGATCGACCCAAAATCAGAAATTGAGATTCATCATTTTATCGGTAAGGATATCACCTACTTTCATACCCTATTCTGGCCAGCGATGCTCAAAGCCGCTGATTATAGAACTCCCACGGCCGTTCATGTACATGGATTCCTCACAGTGGACTCACGTAAAATGTCCAAAAGCCGAGGCACCTTCATAACAGCGCGACAATTTGCCGATCAGGTCAATCCATGGTTTTTGAGATATTTTTACGCTACCAAACTGGGCTCCACCATTGATGATATCGATTTGAACCTAGAGGAGTTCGTAAATCGAACCAACGCTGAACTGGTCAATAACATAACCAACCTGATCAGCAGGTCTGCCGGCTTTCTTAACAAGAGGCTGGATTCCAGGCTCGGTGTTGTTCCCAAGACATGTGAGGAGCTTAAAAAACAGGTCACAACACACGTAGAACAATGTTATCATGACTACCGGTTGTTAAAATACTCAAATGCCATAAAGAACATACTGGCTATTTCCGACATAGCCAACAATTATGTGCAGCAGAATGAGCCGTGGTCGACAGTAAAGACGGACCCCGAAAAAGCCCGTGATGATCTTACATTTGCAATAAATTGCTCTAAGATATTGTCGATACTCCTAAAACCGGTATTGCCTTCATACAGCGCCAAAGTTGAACAAATACTCGGACTGGGTGATCTCAAATGGGCGGATGCAAAATTTGATTTTGAACTTCGTAAAATAAACGTTTTCGAAAAACTCGTGGACCGACTTGAACCTAATACTATGCAGCACGTAATAGAAAAGGCCAAAGATGATCTTGTTCCAAAAATTGTAAAGACAATCGCTCCCGAATTTAAAGAAGAAATATCGATTGAGGACTTTGCGAAAATCGATTTGAGGGTTGGAAAAGTTTTGTCCGCCTCGCACATTGATGGGTCAGACAAGCTGCTCAAACTCCGGGTTGATGTAGGTAGAGAAATCCGCACCGTCTTTGCAGGTATAAAATCGTCATATTCCCCTGAAGACTTGGTGGGCAGGACCGTTTCGGTGGTATGCAATCTTGCCCCAAGGAAAATGCGGTTCGGCGTAAGCGAAGCGATGGTCATGGCGGCTAGTGATCCGGATGGAAAGATTATTTTGTGTGAGTTAGACTCGGACGCAGTCCCAGGATCTATTATCAAATAGGAAAATCATAGGAGGAAGATGAAAATGCCGGTTAAAATTTTCTTGAACGAAGATGACATCCCGCGAGAGTGGTACAACATCGCGGCGGACATGCCAACCCCCATGCAACCGCCACTTCATCCTGGCACACATCAACCTGTAGGCCCGGAAGATCTTGCTCCGGTTTTCCCAATGAACCTCATAGAACAAGAAGTTAGCACTGAAAGATGGATAAAAATCCCTGATGAGGTGTTGGATAAACTTTTGATCTGGCGTCCTACCCCATTATACCGGGCCACAAAACTTGAGAAATTTCTCAATTGCCCTGTAAAAATCTATTACAAGAACGAAGGCGTAAGCCCTGCCGGGAGTCACAAACCCAATACCGCCATTCCTCAAGCGTATTACAACAAGGTTTTCGGTGTAAAAAGGATCGCCACGGAAACTGGGGCCGGCCAATGGGGAAGCGCTTTGAGCTTCGCCTGTTCACAGTTTGGGCTGGAAGCCAAGGTCTATATGGTCAGAGTCAGCTACGAACAAAAGCCTTATAGGCGTCTGATGATGAACACTTGGGGAGCCACATGCGTGCCAAGCCCGAGCACGGAAACAGAGGCGGGGCGAAAGGTTTTGGCGATGGACCCAAATTCGCCGGGCAGCCTTGGGATCGCCATCAGTGAAGCAGTAGAGGACGCTGTTACAAGTGAAGTTCATGGACGACCATTAACTCGCTATTCGTTAGGCAGTGTGCTTAATCACGTTTTACTCCACCAATCTATCATAGGCCTGGAAGCTCAAAAGCAGTTGGCGCAAATTGGTGATTATCCTGACGTAGTGATTGGTTGCGCTGGCGGCGGTAGCAATTTTGCTGGAATATCATTCCCGTTTATTAGGGATAAAATTGCCGGAAAACAGGTTCAGGTTATCGCCGTAGAGCCGATGTCCTGTCCAACAATGACCAGAGGCCCGTTTCTGTACGATTTCGGTGACACCATGCAAATGACCCCATTGCTACCAATGCACACACTTGGACACGCGTTTATCCCGGCGCCTGTTCACGCCGGGGGCCTTCGTTATCACGGAATGGCTCCTCTAGTTAGTCAGTTGATTTTGGATGGTCTCATTGAACCTCGAGCTGTCTATCAACTCGAAACTTTCACCGCAGGTGTGACGTGGGCAAGGACAGAAGGTTTTATCAGCGCCCCGGAAACTAACCACGCTCTTGCTGCGGTTATACAAGAGGCTAAGAAGGCTAAAGAAGAAGGCAAAGAAAAGGTGATCCTGGTCAACTGGAGTGGCCATGGATTGGTGGATCTTGCCGCATATGACGCTTTCTTCCAGGGAAAACTGGTTGACTACGAAATGCCTCAAGATGAAATTGAATGCGCTCTACAAGCGCTGGAAGGGTTCCCTAAACCAAATCTGTAATTCTTCTTCATGACGGGACGTTTGATCTATTCCAGCGTCCCGTTATTTCTTTTTTGTCTATTCGAGAGCAGAGCAAAATTCTTCACTATGAATGATATCAGTAACCCGTTTGAAGAACAGGAAATACGGTGCCCTAAATTGGGAGGGCCTGTAACTTTTGCTTATTGTTGCGTTGAGGCGATCAATCTCCCATGCTCCAGAGCGATAAGATGCTGGTGCGAACGTTTCGATGTTGAACTTTTTTTTAGGACTAAGCTCGGCGATGAGAAATGCGGATTAGCGTTCGGCCAACCTCAACCAACTAAATTGGAAAATATTCTGGAATTGATTGAGCGGGCCAAGAAAATTAATCAGGATAAGTCCAAACGGCCTGACTAGCCTTTATTGGAAGCCATATTCGGCACGGGGACATATAAATCGGGTCTTGAGATGAGCGCCGACTCTTTCGGTCTATGACCTTGTAGCTGTTGATCATTAATCACTTTTTGGTTCAAGAGAACTTTCTTCAGAGGTTGATTATATGACCACGGATTTGAATCTGGACCTCATTCGTATGAAGATGCGCACTCGCAACATTTCTGATTTCTACATTCAGAACTTTTTGGAACAGGTCCGGAAAGTCGCTGAATCATCAAGTGGTTCAGTTGACCTCAGGTCGGTCCAAACGCCCAAATCAGATCTCCTTCTGGAACGCCCCAACAATCCAGAAGAACTTAACAGGCTGACACTCGAGGGCTTGAAGTTATTAAGGAACGTGGCCGTCATCAAGCTCAACGGCGGCAGAAGCACCACCATGGGTGGAAACGTTCCAAAATGTATCCTAACTGCTAAGGACGGGTATTCATACCTTGAAATCATATGCCGCCAGATTGAATGTTTCAGGCGCCTAAACCAATGCTGCACCCCACTGGCTTTGATGAACAGTTTTTTCACAAATGGCCCTACTCTGAATTTGCTGGCTCAAATCGGTTTTGAAGCCGTCACCTTTATCCAGAATCGTGTACCAAGACTACTGACCGATAATCTTGTTCCTCTTGATTTGGGTAACCAGGAAGATTGGGCGCCACCTGGACACGGAGACATTTTCGAGAGTCTTGTAGACAGCGGCGTCATGAAGACGCTTCTTGACTCCAGCATCAAATGGGCGTTCATCTCAAATCTGGACAATTTGGCCGCTACCATCGAGCCATGGATTCTCGGCCTCGTGGCAAAAGAGAAGATACACTTCCTCCTTGAAGTTACTCCGCGGACTCAGGAGGACTGTAAAGGCGGTACGCTGGTTGTTCGCAACGGTACGCTGGAACTGGTTGAAATCGCACAAGTATCTGACCATGACAAACCGCTGTTCATGGATATTGAAAACTTCAAGGTCTTCAATACCAACAATGTTTGGGTAGACCTTGAGACCACCAATCAACTGTTGGATTCAAGACGTTTTGAGCTTCCGATTATCCAGAACAAAAAGGTGATCAAAGGTCATTCCGTTGTTCAGCTAGAAACTGCCATGGGGGCGGCTATAAGCAGTTTCAAAAGTTCCAGAGGCCTTGTTGTTGGACGGGACAGATTTTTCCCCACTAAAAGACTGGAAGATCTTTTTGTTTTGCAGTCCGACGCTTGCGTGTTAGATTCATCATTTAATGTATGTAGGAACCCTGACCGGCCTGTAGAGTTGTCGTTCAGGCCACAGGTAATGTTTCACCGCAGTTTTCTTGATTCGCCCCTGGAATTTCTTAAACGATTTGAAGCCCCGGAAACTGTTTCGTTATTAACAGCCGAGGCCCTTACAGTTTCAGGAGATGTCTATTTTGAACGGAATGTTCGTATAGAAGGCATGGTATCCATTGAGCCCAAAGCCGGCGTCCACTATAGAATTCCCGCCGGGTCCATTCTGAGAAGTGGAGTGTATCCCTGAACATGGATCCCAAAAACATAAACTGCGTGTTGCGCTCTATAAATACGGCATTTAGAAATGAAAACTCGAACACATGATTCTTGTTGTATAGCTGGAGGGAGCCCAAAATGAATCTTTATTCAGTCATCATGGCAGGGGGTAGTGGTGTTCGTTTCTGGCCTCAGAGTCGCCGGCACAGGCCCAAACAGCTCCTGAACATTGTTGGTGAGAAAACCATGATTCGAGCGACGGTAGACCGAATAGCTCCTGTCACTCCTTTCGACAGAATGATGGTTGTTACAGGGACTCACCATGCGGAGAATATTCTTAAACAAATCCCAGAGATACCTGAAAGCTCCATTGTGGCCGAACCTGTCAGCCGAAACACCGCGCCCTGTGTCGCACTTGCCGCCTACAAACTGGCCAAGAACGATCCTGACGCTGTAATGGTAGTCCTGCCAGCGGATCATTTGATAACTAAAGAAGACGAATTCAGGTCAGTACTGGAAGCCGCTAAGAAACTTGCATTCGACACAGAGGACCTACTCACCTTCGGCATCGTTCCAGATCGGGCGGAAACGGGCTACGGTTACATACATGTGGGCGCAAAGGTAACTGAATTTAATGGGCTAAAGGCTCATCGGGTAGAAAGGTTTGTTGAAAAACCCGACATTAAGACCGCCCAGTCATATCTGAAGCTTGGAAACTATTTATGGAATAGTGGAATGTTCATATGGAAAGTTTCAAGTATCATCAAAGCCATTGAACGCTATCTTCCCGTTGTCGCTAAGGCGATGGAAAAATTGTATCCGGCGCTGAACACACCGGATGAGGCTAAAGCCCTTGAATTGGTGTACGAAGGACTGCCCGACATTTCTATTGATTATGGGGTCATGGAACGGGCGGATAACGTTCTTGTAATACCAATAGACGTGGGTTGGAACGATGTCGGAAGCTGGACCTCCCTCCAGGACGTGTGGAACACTGACGAAGAAGGGAACGCCGTAAAGGGTAAAATACTCAGTCTCAACGCCAAAGGATGCGTGGTTTCCTCTCCACAGAAGTTGACCGCTCTTGTCGGGGTAGAGGATATCATAGTGGTAGATACCCCGGACGCTATATTGGTCTGCAGAAAAGATCGAGCCCAGGATATCAAACAACTTCAAGAATTGCTCAAAGAACACGGGTACCAGGGGTTGTTATAAATTCAATTGGCTTTTCACATCAAACTTTACTCCCGATTGAAAGGAGGGGCCATGAATGATTGGACCGCAAAAATTAGAAACAGCTTTAAGGCTTATGATATCCGGGGACGCATACCCGATGAGCTTAATGAAGAAATCGCGTTCAAGATAGGACGAGCGTACGCTACCCTCCTTAAACCTAAGAAAGTTTGTATTGGCAGGGACGTTAGAATCTCCAGTCTATCTCTTGTAAAAGCTATTGCTGAAGGAATTAATTCTCATGGTTGCGACGTTCTGGATATTGGTCTTTGCCCCACAGAGATGGTCTATTTCGCAACATCATACATGAAACTTGATGGCGGAATAATGGTCACAGCGAGTCATAATCCCATGGATTACAATGGAATGAAGCTCATACGTGAAGAATCTAAACCTATAAGCGGGGATTCGGGAATTCAGGACATCGCAGATATGGTCATTAACGACCAGTTTGACCATCAATCTCCACAAAAAGGAAAGCTCGAAGGTCTTGACGTCAAAGACGCCTATATAGACCATTTGCTGACCTATGTGGACAGATCAAAAATATCCCCCTTAAAAGTAGTAGCGAACTGCGGGAATGGTTGCGCAGGCCCTATACTGGAAAAACTGAAATCCAGGCTTCCCCTGAATTTTGTAATGGTTTTCCCCGAACCGGATGGTCGGTTTCCAAACGGAATTCCTAATCCCATTCTCTCTGAAAACCGTGGAGTTACCATAGATAAGGTCCTGAGCAACAAAGCCGACATTGGAATCGCTTGGGACGGAGATGCTGATAGATGCTTCTTTTTTGACGAAACAGGCGAGTTTCTCGAAGGATATTATATTGTAGGTTTTCTGGCCCAGGAATTCCTGAAAGTGAACCCTGGAGCCAGGATCGTTCACGACCCGAGACTTATTTGGAACACAGTGGAACTGGTTGAAGAAAGCGGTGGCGTAGCCGTCATGAGCAAGGCCGGGCACGCTTTCATCAAGGAAAGAATGCGTCAGGAAGACGCTATTTATGGCGGTGAAATGTCCGCTCATCACTATTTCAGGAATTTTGCCTATTGTGATAGTGGTATGATCCCTTGGCTTGTTCTTGTTCAGGCCGTGAGTTCAGCGGGTCGCCCTTTGTCTGAACTGGTGAAATCAAGAATGGAGAAGTATCCGGTAAGTGGAGAGATAAATCGAACCGTAACTGACCCGCATGCGGTAATCTCACAAATTGAAAAGTTTTATAAA
The DNA here is from genome assembly GCA_021777225.1 of Deltaproteobacteria bacterium. Lineage (GTDB taxonomy): Bacteria > Desulfobacterota > Desulfomonilia > Desulfomonilales > Desulfomonilaceae > CAJBEZ01. Next base: position 1,464 of record JAJYDQ010000045.1, on the reverse strand, counting down.
AGCCCCGGGATTGCTACTGACTACATAGATGGCCTCAGCATGGAATTCCCCATGTGGCGATTCAATATACGCCCTTCAAACACTGAGCCTGTAATACGGCTAAACGTCGAGACAAGAAGCGACAAAGCTCTCCTGGAAAAGAAAACCGACGAGTTGTTGAGCCTTATAGACCGCTTTAAGTAGATTGCAAATTCTTTTAAAGGGAGACGGCAAATATGCGCCTCTCTTTTTTATTGGCCCCAAGAGAAAGCATGCTATTGTCGACTTAATTAAGACGCATTTTGCGTATTTATATACATGGAGGAGAAACGCACGTGGAACTAAGTGAAGTAGTCATTACACAGGCCATCGTCGATCGCTTTTGGGCAAAATTCAAGGAAAATATTGAAATGGATGTGGCTATAGTTGGAGGAGGCCCCGCTGGTTTGGTAGCCGGTTACTTTTTGGCAAAAGCCGGCAAAAAGGTGGCTCTGTTCGAAAGGAAATTGAGCGTTGGCGGTGGAATGTGGGGTGGAGGCATGATGTTTAACGAGATCGTTGTTCAGGAAAGCGCAGTGCATGTGCTCAAAGAATTCGGCGTCCGTCATCGCCTCTATCAGGAAGATTACTATACTGCGGATTCGGTTGAAACTGCGTCTTCTTTGATCGCCCAATCCACAAAGGCGGGTTTAACCATATTCAACTGCATGACTGTAGAAGATGTCATGATGAGGGCAGACAGACTTACCGGCCTTGTACTCAACTGGTCTCCGGTGGAAATGGCCGGGCTCCATGTAGATCCTCTTGCCGTCGGAGCAGAATTTGTGGTTGACGCAACCGGACACGCCACGGAAGTCGTCAAAGTAGTATCCAGGAAAGTTCCAGGAAAGCTTTTGACTCCAAGCGGCAAGATAGAAGGCGAGAAATCAATGTGGGCAGACAAGGCGGAAACTCTTACCCTTGAGAACACATGTGAAGTATTCCCCGGATTATTCGTCGCAGGTATGTCCGCCAATGCGACATTCGGAGGCCCGCGCATGGGCCCCATCTTTGGAGGGATGTTGCTGTCCGGTGAAAAAGTAGCCAAGGAATTGCTCAAGAAAATGGCCTGATTCTCTTAACTTGCTCGAAATTGCCGGACTTTAACTAGCGTCAATGAACCTCAAGAAGCCTGACATGGCATGGATGGGCCGACTTTGCTTAAAAGGATCTGGAAATTTGACAACGATTCGGACATCACGAGAAAAGGTTAGAATAATGTCGCAGGGACTACAACGTCAGCCTGATCACCTTATTGGCATTCAACATGCAAAACTATTTGATTTTCGTCCCAAACCTAATTTTTACTGAAAATGCCTTGTTAGCAACAAATAGATTTGTCCGCTTTTATAGCAAATGAATTGTCCTCTTTTTAGGAACTACGGGAGACAAGCGCAGGGCGTAGCCCGAAGCTTTCTCCCGTAGTAAGAGGCGCTAGCCTCAACT
>JAJYDQ010000123.1 GCA_021777225.1 Deltaproteobacteria bacterium | reverse complement strand
TGACTATGGAGCTGATCTGATTTGCAAGATGCCTCCGGACACGCTTCACCTGGCCCTGGTTCAGGCGAAAGTTTCTCACGCCAAAATACTGTCTATAGACACTTCAGAAGCTGAAAAAATGGCTGGTGTTGAGAAGGTGATAACCCACAAGGATGTAAAAGGGAAAAACCGTATCACTGGATTGATAACTTTTCCTACGAACAAGGGCGATGGTTGGGACAGGCCTATTCTTTGTGACGAAAAGGTGTTTCAATTTGGAGACGCTATCGCCATTGTGGCAGCCGATACCGAGGCTAACGCCAGAGCGGCGGCAGAAAAGGTGAAAGTCAATCTCGAGCAATTGCCGGCATACATGAGCGCTCCAGCCGCAATGGCTGATGACGCAATTGAGATCCACCCAGGCACTCCAAATGTATACTATGAGCAAAAGCGGGCCAAAGGGAACGATACAAAGCCTCTTATGGAATCAGCCGCGTATGTGGTGGAGGGCGATTATTACCTGCAAAGGCAACCCCACCTAACAATGGAGCCAGATGTTGGATTCGCTTACTTTGACGAAGAAGGTCGTCTAGCAATACATTCCAAGAGCATTGGTATCCATTTGCATCACGCGATGATCTGTCCTGGTTTAGGTAAAGAACCCGAAAAGCTTAGGCTGGTTCAAAACCCCGCCGGTGGCACATTCGGTTACAAATTTAGCCCTACAATGGAAGCGCTTGTGGGAGTGGCCGCAATGGCGACCAATAAACCTGTAGCTCTAAAATATGATTACTATCAACATATAACCTACACTGGGAAAAGATCTCCATTCTTTGTCGACCTTAAATATGGCGCTGACAAAGATGGCAAGATTGTCGCTATGGAAGGCGACTGGATTGTTGATCATGGTCCTTATTCCGAGTTTGGTGATCTTCTCACCGTGCGTGGCGCTCAATTTATTGGAGCCGGATATGGTATTCCCAACATACGTGGCGTTGGAAAAACCGTTTGCACAAATCACGCATGGGGTTCCGCTTTCAGGGCTTATGGATCGCCCCAAAGCTTTTTCGCATCTGAGAGCCTGATGGATGAACTTGCCGTCAAAATGGGAAAAGATCCTCTCGAGTTGAGATATTTGAACGTTTATCGGCCCGGGGACACTACACCCACTGGCCAAACGCCGGAGGTTTATAGTCTCCCTGATATGATTGACAAATTGCGTCCACTTTATAAGGATGCCCTCGAAATGGCTAAAAAGGAATCCACCCCAGAACTGAAAAAAGGGGTCGGGGTGTCCATAGGGATCTACGGATGCGGCCTTGATGGCCCCGATTCGTCCGAAGTGTGGGTAGAACTGACTCCTGAAGGGGTTACATTGTCTTCTTCCTGGGAAGACCATGGCCAGGGCGCCGACATTGGAGCGCTTGGCACATGCCATGAGGGCCTTAGGCCCTTAGGGATATCCCCTGACAAGATTAGGCTCGTCATGAATGACACAGCTCTCGTTCCGAATAGTGGGCCGTCCGGAGGAAGCCGTCAACAAGTCATGACTGGTAACGCCATAAAGAACGGATGCGATATGTTGCTTAACGCAATGAAGAAATCAGATGGCACGTACCGCACATACGACGAGATGAAGGCAGAAAATATACCTCTGAAATACTCCGGTAAGTGGACCGCCTCAATGTGCACTCCATGTGACGAGAACGGTCAGGGAAACCCGTTCCCTGTATACATGTATGGGGTATTTATGGCGCAAGTGGCAGTGGACACGAAAACAGGCAAGACGAAAATCGAGAAGTTCACTGTCATGGCCGACATCGGCAAAATCAATAACAAACTGGCTGTAGACGGACAGATATACGGTGGGGTCGCTCAAGGTATTGGACTGGCCTTATCTGAAGATTTCGAGGACCTGAGCAAGCACACCAGTCTGGTTGACTGTGGATTGCCTTACACTAAAGACATTCCGGACAACTTCAAGATCGTTTACTTCGAAAATCCCAGGGAGCATGGTCCTTTTGGGGCGGCAGGGGTAGGCGAATTACCTCTGACATCCCCACACGCTGCTGTGATCAATGGGATCTATAATGCTACCGGCGTTCGTATCAGACAGGCTCCGGCGCTCCCAGAGAAGGTGCTGGCCGGGCTAAAGGCGCTCGGATAACTCATTTTGGTCAAAAAGGGTCCAGGTGAACGTTTCACCTGGACCTTTCCATTTCCGGATAAATGATCTTTAGTTCGGCAGGACCCGATGGAACAAAATGAATTACGCGAACTGGAACACCTCTGTATCCAGGAATGCGCTCCCTGGTGTGTCTCTACGTGCCCCATACACGTCGATGTACGTGCGATATGCCGTGCGATGGCTCAAAAAGACTTTGTCACAGCCTCACAGCTTGTCCGTAAAACCATCCCCTTTCCGAGGATTATCAGTAAAATCTGTGATCACCCATGTGAGAAGACCTGCAAGCGTGGTGAATTGGGTGATGCTATTGCTATTCGTTCACTGGAGAGAGCAGCGTTGGATTGGGCATCGTCAGAAAATGTCAGAGTTAGAATTTTACCTGCCAAGAACAAAAGAGTAGCCATAGTGGGAGCTGGACTGAGCGGTCTTACGGCAGCGATCGATCTGGCCAGGAAGGGATATGAATGCCTTGTAATCGAATCTGCGGACCGACCCGGCGGATCTATCCTTGATTATCCCGAAACCGATTTGCCAAAGTCGGAAATTGAAGCCGATTTTCAGATATTGTCTGATTCGAAAATAGCGTTAGAATTCCATAAAAAGCTGGGAAAAGACTGTTCCATAACAGACATTGGAAACAGATATGACGCCGTTTATTTAGGTATCGGCGGACGAACTTTGGACGCCGTTGAAACAGCCTGTTTTAGTGGTAAGAAACTGGAAATTGATCCTGTTACGTTTGAAACCGGGTTCAAAGGTGTCTTTGCAGGCGGAAGCATTCGTAGACTTGACACTCTGTATTCTCCCATTACATCTATTTCGGATGGCCGTAGAGCGGCGATTTCCATTGATAGGTTCTTACAGGGTGTCTCTATAACAGCTTCGCGTGACAATGAAGGCCCTTACCAAACCAGGTTGTTTACAAGCATGGTTGGAGTCGAATACGGGGATCGCATTCCTGCGGTGAGTCCGCATGGGGATTATTCTGAGGAAGAAGCCGTTGATGAGGCGCAAAGATGCCTGACGTGTGAGTGCATGGAGTGCGTGAAGGTATGTGAATTTCTCTCGAGTTTCGAGGGATATCCCAAGAAATATGTCAGGCAGATTTATAACAATCTCTCGATTGTAATGGGACAACGTCACGGCAACAAACTCATAAACTCGTGCAGTTTGTGCGGCCTTTGCAAAGAGGTTTGTCCCGAAGACCTCCACATGGGCAATGTCTGTAAAGCAGCCAGAGAGATCATGGTAAGCCGGAACAAAATGCCGCCTTCAACCCATGAATTCGCTATTCAAGACATGGAATTCAGTAACAGTGACAAATGTTCATTGATCCGGCATCAGCCCGGAACTGATTCCAGCGCTTTCGTGTTTTTCCCAGGTTGCAGACTGAGCGGCTCATTGCCACAAAATGTTCAAAACGCCTACCGCTTCCTGACGCAATGTCTGAGCAACGGTGTGGGGTTGATTTTAGGTTGTTGTGGTGCCCCTGCTGAATGGGCAGGACGGCAAGAAGATTTCTGCAGAGTGTCGGAACATATTCTGGAAAAATGGCACGAAATGGGCAGCCCTACGGTAATCGCCGCATGTTCGTCGTGCTATGAAATTTTTCGAAAATCTTTACCTCAAAACAAATTGCGGTCTCTTTGGGAAATTATTGACACTTACGGTATACCGGATGATTCACACAAACATGTGGGAATAACTCTCGCTATCCACGATCCTTGTTCATCGAGACACGAACCTGGAGTTCATAGGTCTGTCCGGAACATTCTCGAAAAACTTGGCTGCGATGTCCACGAACTAGGTCTGAGCCGTAATTTGACAGAATGCTGCGGATACGGTGGCCTGATGTGTTTTGCCAACCGAGATCTGGTGTCCAGAGTGATAAATCGCAGGATACGCTCAAGTCCGCATGATTTTGTAACTTATTGCGCTGTATGCCAGGATCATTTCTTGTCCCAAGGTAAAAATACTATGCACCTGCTTGAACTGGTATTCGAAAAAAGGGGCTCGGAAAATGTTTTGAACAGACCGGTTAGTTACTCGTCCATCAGGCAGGGGAGACTTTTTCTTAAGAGGTCACTTCTTCGGGAGTTTTGGAGAGACAATTTGAACAGTACTCAGGAAAATGAAATGATTAAGCTGTATTTGTCGGACACAATTCAGGACCTCATGGCATGCCGAATGATTCTAACGGATGATGTTCAAAAGGTCATACAATTCGCCGAGCAGTCTGGCAGGAAGCTGGTAAACAAATCAAATGGACATTTTCTGGCTCATCATACACTTGGAAATGTTACCTGTTGGGTTGAATATTCGTCTTTTGAAGAAGGGTTTGTGATTCACAATGTCTATAGCCATCGAATGAAGGTTCTAGAGGCGTCCGGATCATGAGTGGATATATAAAAAATGAAGAAGCTGGGCATTGGTTGTGCAATGCGTGCGGAACTGAACTGACCTTTGGAATGATTGAAGTGCACTACATGGGTAGTGGCTATCCAGTCGAATTGCCGAGTTGTCCAAAATGTGGCCAAGTTTTCATTACAGAAGACCTGGCAACTATTAAGATGGCTGAAATCGAGAAACTGCTTGAAGATAAGTAAATACCTTGGAACAAGTCCCTGAACTCAGAATTTATGAAACTTTAGGAATTAGTGATCTGGCGGCTCAAGGAATTAGGCCTGGCGGCTTGAATCTAACTTCAAGGGCGCTTGACCTGGCTGGTTTGCCGGAACGATCAAGAATATTTGACTTGGGCTGCGGAACAGGTGTGACTGCAGAATTGATGGGGGCCAAATACAAATATCATTCAGTTGGCGTTGATTGTTCCGACACCTTGTTGAGATACGGTAAGTCCAAAAGAATGGTCACGCAGTTTGTCAGGGGCCGAGCAGACAACCTGCCGTTCCCAAACAAATCCGCCGATGGAATAATTGCGGAATGCAGCCTGTCCGTCATGGGCTATTCTGGTAGCTTGTTGAATGAGTTGTGCCGCGTCCTGATGTTCAATGGCAAATTAGTGGTCACGGACGTATACGCGAGGAACGAAACATCAGAAAGATCATGGGAAAAAATTCCAATGGATTGTTGCCTTAAAGGCGCTATTTCCAGGGAGCGGATCTTCAGGAAAATGAAACTTTCCAGCTTCGAAATTGATGTTTGGGAAGATCATTCGGACGCGCTGAAAGAATTTGCAGTACGAATTATACTTTCATATGGATCCATGGACAAATTTTGGGGCCAAATGAGCGATGGTATGCTGCGAGCGAGCGAAATAGGAGATATGATCTCTATGGTAAAACCTGGTTACTACTTGATGGTAGCCCACAAATCCCAATTCCGGTTCAATGACACATACGTTGGGGGCGGCAAACATGGATGAGCTACTGCGCATGCTTAAATTGGCAAGCCAGGGATTTCATTGCAGTCAAATACTCGTTTCGATGGGATTAGAAGCTCAAGGTAAACAAAACGCCGATCTCGTAAGGTGTATGGAAGGTTTGGCCGGAGGCGTAGGCTTTTGCGGTGATATTTGTGGAGCCCTAACAGGCGCCGCCTGTCTGCTGGCCCTGTATGCGGGAAAAGGTCTTCCTGATGAAGAAGAAGACCCGAAACTGAATCTCATGATAGCTGAACTGACAGAATGGTTTTCTCAGGAGTTTGCGACGTGCTACGGAGGGATTCATTGCAAGGAAATTCTGGATGAAGATCCGAGGAACCAAACAGTGAGGTGTCCCGGAATAGTTACAAAAACCTATGAACAAGTAAAATTTTTGCTTTGCGCCAATGGATTTGAACTTTCAGAGGGCAGGTAATGCCCACTGATCAAACAGTTACGCTTGCCAATACCGAGAGCGTCTGTCCCATATGCCTAGCCCGTATACCTGCCATCAAGTTTGCAACAGGTCACGATGTTTTCATGCGTAAAACCTGTCCTGATCACGGAGAGTTTACAGTTACCGTCTGGAGAGGTAAACCGTCATTTTCTGATTGGGTCAGAGCAAAAATACCCTGTTACCCCAAGGTTCCCAAAAATGTCATTGAGAAAGGCTGCCCTTTCGATTGTGGTCTGTGCCCTGATCATCGGCAGCAAACATGCACGGCGCTCCTCGAAGTTACGCGGCGTTGCAACCTGAAATGCTCCATTTGTTTTGCTGGTTCCGGAGATTACAACGCTGACAGGGATCCTGATCTAGGGGTCATCGAGAGGTGGTACGAGTCTTTGAACGCTTCAGGACATACGTGCAACATTCAACTTTCAGGGGGTGAACCCACTGTTCGCGACGATTTACCTCAGATTGTGGCTCTGGGAATCTCAATGGGCTTCAAATTTGTGCAACTTAACACCAATGGAATTCGCCTGGCCAACGATGAGTCTTACGTGGAACGTCTTAAAAAAGCCGGACTTTCATCAGTATTTATGCAATTTGATGGTACCAGCGACAAAGTTTGCAATGCCCTGAGAGGACGAAATCTCCTCGAATCAAAACTAAAGGCCATCAATAATTGTAGACGCTGGGGTCTTGGGGTGATTCTGGTTCCAACTTTGGTCCCCGGACTAAACACTA